>JBAUAY010001330.1:0-8258 GCA_049676235.1 Streptosporangiaceae bacterium | reverse complement strand
GTCGCCGCGACCCGGCTGGTCGAAGGGACGTCGATCGGCGGCGCCCCGCCGCGCTGGCGCCCCGCGGGAACGCTGCCCGCCTCGGGCATCCGGGTGCTCGACCTTACCCGCGTCATCGCCGGCCCGGTGGCCACCAGGTACCTGGGCGCGCTCGGCGCGGAGGTGCTCCGGCTCGACGCGCCGGACCGGCCGGAGCTGACGCTGCACGCCTACGACGGGCTGCCCGGCAAGCACAGCGCGCTGCTCGACTTCGGCACGGCGGACGGCAACGAGCGGCTGCACGAACTGCTCTCCGAGGCCGACGTCCTGGTGCACGGGTACCGTCCACACGCGCTGGACCGGTTCGGGCTGAGCCCGGAGCTGCTGGCCGAACGGCATCCCGGCCTGGTAGTGGTGAGCCTGTCGGCATGGGGCAGCCGCGGGCCGTGGGGCGGGCGGCGAGGCTTCGACAGCATCGTGCAGGCGGCATGCGGCATCGCGATGGCGGAATCGGCGGACGGCGAGCGGCCCGGCGCGATGCCGTGCCAGCTCCTCGATCACGGCACCGGCTACCTGTGCGCGGCCGCGGCGCTGCAGGCGCTGGCCCGCCAGTCGACCCATGGCGGCACCGAGTTCCGCGAGCTCTGCCTGGCCCGGACCGCGCACTGGCTGCTCGGCCTGCCCCGGGGTGCGGCGGCGCCCTCCCGCGGGGCCGATGGCGACGATCCGGCGTGGCTCGTGACGCTGGACAGCGCCGAGGGGCCGGTGACCACGGTGCGGCCACCCGGCCGGCTCGACGACGAGGCCCTGGCCTGGCCGCGGTGGCTCAGCCGGTACGGCAGCGATCAGCCGACCTGGTCTCGGTCCGGTTAGCCGGCCCCGGTTAGTTAGCCGGCCCCGGTTAGCTAGCCCCGGTTAGCTAACAGGGACCAGGGTGAGATAGGCCTGGCCGAGGAGGCCGTAGTAGCCGCGCAGCCAGAACGAGCGATGCTGGTCAACTTGCGCCCGGACCTCTGCCGCCTTGGGATGGTCGCCGTGGGCCGCGAGCCACTCCTCCTCGTCGCACTGGTAGCCCGACTCGAAGTCCTCCCACTCCTCCAGGGTGGCGGTCTCGACCCAGGCCGGGCGGAAACCCGCGCCGACGGCCCCGTCGACCAGGCTGGCCAGGTCGCCGAATTCCGCGGCGGACGTGCCCGGCCACATGCCGGCCAGCTCGGCCTCGGTCGGCGTCCGGTGCCAGAACCCCTCGGCGAGCAGCACCCGCCCGCCCGGCGTGACCAGCCGCCGGAGCTCGCGCAGCGCGGCCGCGGTGTGGCCGGGGGGCTGGACCTCGGTCAGCGCGTGGCTGGCCCCGAGGCACAGCACGAGATCGGCGGGTCCCCGGGTGGTTCCGACCGCCGACTCCCGGGTGAACGTGACACGATCCTCGAGCCCGCGGGCCCTGGCGTTGTCCCGGCCCCGGGCTAGGTCCCCCTCGTCCGTGTCGAGGCCGAGCCCGGTCGCCTCTGGCGCCGCCGCGAGAATGCGGAGCATCAGCTCGCCCCACCCGCTGCCGATGTCGAGCACGGTGCGGGGACTGTTCCGGGTGAGCCGGGCGACGAACCGGGCGGCCCTGGCCTCAGACAAGGGCCCGTGAAAGGTCAGCTGAGTCAGGCTCGGCGGGAGTTCGGTGTCAGTCATATGGGCGGCACGCTAGTCCCGGCGCTCCAGTCTGTACACCGAATTTTCTTGCCGGGCCTCCGGGCCCTTGCGGCATCGGGTTTTCCGGGTCACCGGCAACCGAACGCGGGGTAAACACGGTTGGTCTCGCGCGGCTGGCACCCTTAAGGTAAGTACTGCTGTGAGTGCGTACGAGGTCATTAAGCGGATTGACGCCTTCTGCGACGCTTTCCCCCGCCGCCGGGCCGGAGCCGAGGACCACGGCCCGCTCGTGCTGTTCGTTCCCACCGGTCCGGGCTGGCCGTATTACGCCAAGCCCAGGCGCGGCTCGAGGCCGCCGGTCACCGCCACCGACGTCCGCGCGGTCCGCGCCCGGCAGCGCGAGCTGATCATCCCCGAGTCCTTCGAATGGATCGAGCAGGTCGCGCCCGAGATGGCGGCGGCCGCGACCGCGGCGGGTCTTGAGGTCCAGACGCATCCGCTTATGGTGCTGTCCGCGCCTCCGGAGGCGCCTGTGCTCCCGCCAGGCATCACCGTGCGCGTCGTCCCCCCCGAGGATCAGGAGCTCGATCGGATCTGGGCGGTGCCTGCGGTCGCGTTCGGGCATCCGGGCACGGCGGTCGGGGAAGCCGGGCCCGCCGAGCGCGACAAGATCGCCGCGGACCATGACGGCGGCACGATCGCGATGCTGCGCGAACGGCTCAGGTCGGGGCACTCGGTACTGGCGGCGGCGTTCGGTCCCGACGGGCCGCTCGCGGCGGGCAGCTGCCAGGCGGTGGACGGCGTCGCGGAGATCACCGGAGTGGGCGTGCTGCCATCCTCCCGTCGCCAGGGCCTCGGCGCGGCCGCTACCGCGCTGCTGGCCAGGGACGCGCTGGACCGGGGCGTAGAGACCGTCTTCCTGTCCGCCAGCGACGACGCGGTGGCCCGCGTCTACGCCAGGATCGGCTTCCGCGAGATCGGCACCGCCATGATCGCCGAGCCCGCCCCCGATTGATGCCTGGCGGTATCTGGCGGCTCGGAGCTTTCTTGGGTGCGTGATCCTGGCCCGGTCCTGGGTGGCTTAGTGCTAGCTCCTTTCGCCGGGCCAGTTTGGGTCACGGCCGCTGAGTCCGACGGCGCGGTCGAGCACGGACGCGTCGGGCGGAACCTCGACGATGGGACCGAAGGGACCGGGCTGGCCGGGTTCGGCCGAGGCGTGTGACAGAAACTCGGCCGAGGCCTCCGCGCTGGCCTCGTCGACTTGGCAAGGCTGGCCGGTACCGCGAGCCAGGTCCCAGCCGTGGATCACGAGTTCGTTGAGCCCGGCCTGACCCGCGATCGCGGCCGGCATGGTCCCGCCGCCCACGGTGGTCAGGCCTTCCCACGCCTGCGGCGTGTGCCAGGCCTCGGCCATCGCCAGCAACCGTCCGGGAAGCTGCTCCCGCCAGCCGTCTTCGAGCGCAGCCCGGCCGGGGACTGCATCCTGGGCCGGCGACCCCGCCTTGGCCGCGGCGTCGCGGAACGCGATGGTCAGGCCCATCATGTGCGCCAGCAGGTCGGCCACGGTGTAGTCCCCGCAGGGGGTCGGCGCCGGCAGCATGTCGTGGGTCACCGCTCCGGCCAGCGTGATGATCTGCCGGGCGGGCGGTTGGAGATCGAGAACAGTCAATTTGCCAGTCCTCCGGTGAGCGTACGGACGAGCCGCGTTCCCGCGGCACCCATACTGACGAATCACTTGCCGCGAACTCATCGGTGATCGTGTGCACATGTCTGTCTGGCAACGCGGCCTGTCCGTGGCCAGGTCGGCTACCGTCTGGTCAGACCAGGTGCGAATGGTGGCATGACCGTGCGTCCGAAGACTTCATTCGGGTCATGTGTGCATTCACATATGGGTTGAGGCGGGGTCGGACTGAGGTCCCTGTGGCTGTCAGCCGGCCATGTAGATGAGCTCGAGCTGGATGTTGTCGGGATCCCGGAACACAACCACTGAGTAGGGCACCGGCTTGTCGGTGTCGATGACGCCGGAGTGCTCAATGCCGAGTTCACTAAGCCAGCTCGCCCATGCGTCCAGGCTGGCGCGATCAGCGACGCCGAAGGAGATGTGGTCCAGGCCAGTCTGGCTCTCGCGGAAGGGCTGGCCGGGGTTGTCATCGTGATGATGCAGGCCGATCGCGACGCCGGAGCGGGGGTCGATGAGGAGCACGGCATATCCGCTCTCCTCGGCGCCGTAGTGGGGAAACGTGACCGGTACCCGGTTCATCTCGAAGACTCGCTCGTACCACTGAGCGCTGGCCTCTACATCGGACACGGTCGGCGAGAAGTGATGAAATCCGGTGACGGCCGGCGCTGCGGTGGTCTCGGTCAAGGCAGGCTCCTTCAGCAGTTGCCCATCTGTAGATGTAGCTGACCATTATGCTCTCGCGCCTGACCGGCCCTAGCTAGCATCGGGCCCCAGGTCCGCCCCGGTTTACCCGGCGCTGATGAGGCCTAGGGAGCGGGCCCGGCTGACCGCCTCGTCCCGGCTGTGGACGCCGAGCCTGTTATACAGGCGCGCCGCTCGCTCCTTGGCGGCGGACCGGGAGATGCCTAGCTTGCTGGCGATAACGGAGAAGGGCAGTGGTGCGGGGAGGTACCGCAGGACCTGGGCCTCGGCCACGGTGATCGACGCCGCCCTGACTCGTGCCTCGGCTTCGCTGGCCGCGTCGGCCGCCATCTCATCGGCGGCGGCAATGGTGATGAGGGACTCCGCCACGGACTCGGCGGCTATCTCGTCGGCGGCTTCTGTGGTGGCGACGTCTTCGGCTACGGCGTCAGCGGCAGCCTGATCGGCGGCCGCCACGATGAGGCCGGCTGCGCTCAGCGCCGCGACCGCCTCGTGGGCGGCCGCCTCTTCCACCAGCCCGGCCGTAATCAGCGCCCGGACGGCGTCGGCAGCAGCGGCAGACTGGATCCGCTCTGAATCGGCCACTGCCTGGGCCGCCTCGGCCTGGGCCGCGGCCGTCGCGAGCAAGGCGACGGCCTCTTCGGCCTGGGCCTGGGCGATCACCTCAGCTGCCTCCTCCATGGCGGCCACCTCGGCTCCGACCACCAGCCCGGTCTCGGCGGTCAGGAAGCCCTCGCCGATCAGCATGCCGCCGGTCTCGGCGATGGCGTCAAAAAGCGGGGCGGCCCAGTAGTGCTCGACGAGCAGAAAAGCCATGGCGGACCCCGGCTCGAGAGAATCAGCCAGAGCCCGCGCGTCAGCCCGGTCAAAGGCCGCGGATCCGCCAGCTGAGGCCGGCGCAACCGGACCGCCGTTCGCGATGGGAACGACTGCCCCCAGGAGCGAGCCGAAGTCCTCGTCATCACCGATGGTCAGGCGTTCGATGGTGCCGTCCTGGCGCCTGGCCACGAAGAGCATGTCGAGCAGGCGGAGAACTCCCCGGCCGCGGAGACGGTCTACCTCAGCCAGGATCCTGTCCTCGGAACCGGCTGCGTGGCTGAAGCTCAAGGCGATCACCTGGAGCGGTGCGGTCATCGTTGCCCTCCTTAGTTCTGGCCCGTAACGTCGCCGACGGTACCACCAAGCAGCGTCACCGCCGGCTGGCGCATCCCGTCACTCCCGGCGGAACTGGATCTGCGCGTGGGACCTTCTGGTGGGCCCGGCGGCGCTGCCTGGATAAACCACCGCTCGGGGGTGGGCCTTTCGCGCTGACCACCGACACGGTGGCGGGATTGCTCGTGCTGCTGATCACGGTCCTGGTGGATCAGGTAATCCGGCTCCGCCAGGTCAACGGCCGTCCCGGCCTGCTTCACCCGGCAATGCCGTCGTTCATCCAATCGCTAGGCGTGCCGGTCCTTGAGCCGCTTGAGCCGACGGAGTTCGTTCTCCCTCCGCCGTTGGTCCCAGGCGGCCAGGCGCGCGAACGAGCTGGTCTTGCCAGCCTTCCCAAGGCCCGCCAGCGCGGCGACCGCGATCACGACCACGACCGCGGTCTCGTAGGTGCGGCGATCCCTCTGTCGTCGCGGATGGCCGGCGATTTAATGGTGATCGGCATTTGTCACTTCCCCAAGATTGGCGGCACGCGCAGCTCTGCCGGTTTCCTCCTGCGGCGGATCCAGCCAGCTGAGCCAGGAGACACCCAGTCCCATCAATATCGGTGGCCGCACCGCGCGGCGCTTCACCCCGCCCGGGTGAATAGAGGTGTCTCACGCCCTTCAGGTTGAGAACCGTCTCGTCCCAATCCCGGCCGCCTAGATGTTGAGGTGGGCTCTCCCGGCGTGTTCCATCGGCCGACGGCAGTTGGTGGCAAAACCAGCCGATGGGACGTCCGCTACTGGTGGATCGCACGCCTGCCTGGATAAGGGTGCTCTCGCTGCCCCGCTATGGTCGTAGGGTGCTTTCACGCTGGCTGGGTGGGCTCGCCGCCCTCGTCGTCACGCTGGTGACCGGCGCGCTCGTGATCCTGGAGGTGACCGACAGCGGGCTGCGGCGCTGGTGGGCTTTTCACACGCTGACCACCGATACGGTGGCGGGACTGCTCGTGCTACTGATTACGGTCCTGGTGGTGGACCAGGTAGTCCGGCTCCGCCAGATCAACAGCCGAGCCCGGGCCGTCGCCGCCCAGGCGGCCATCATGGTCAGTCAGGCCATCCGCTCCTCGCAGGCAGTGTCGCAAGCGCTAGCGGGCTCTGGTGAGCGCGACGCCGCGGGTGACGAGGTCCGGACCTACATGATGATGCTGCTGGTCGGCGCCCCAGTGCTGATCGAAGCCACGGTGTCACGGAACTTCCTGGAGCAAGCGCAGTCCCTGGGCGGCGAGATGGCCCACGCGCTCGTGGCGACGGCCAGGACACCCGGCCAGACCAGCTACCCGACCACCCGGCTCGACGATGCGGTACAGCGGCTCAGGACCGCTTCGACGCCGCTGCTCCAGGTCTTCGATCCCAAGACGCGGCAGGTGGTTCTCGGCGACCAATCCGGCTAACCCGGCTCAACAGGCCCCCGGACTGCGTGGCGGTATACAAAGAACTCCCAGGCCAGACCGGCACCCAAAGACCACACCCGCAAAAAGCACCGCCCGGGAGCATTCCGCCTGCTAGGCTGCCGCCCGTCTTGGGGTGTTACGCATGTGTAGGGGGAGCCTGGTGGGCGACTTTGAAGAGGTTGAGCGCCTCCAGGCGGGTATCCGCACGTGGCTGCTGCGGACAGCGCGGAGCGGCCGTCATGAGCTGCGCGATATCGACGCTCCCGCCGTGCTGCCGTTGCTGTGCGCGGCGGCGTTCGGACCGGCGCTCGCCGACGGCCTGGCCCCTGCGGCTGATGTGGCCGGGCTGGGCGTGCTCTCCTCGGTCGGGGCCGGCGTCCTGGCCGATCTTCTTGACGACGCGGCTGGACGCGCCCGGTCGGGACACGGGACCGAAGGTCCTCCGTCCCGGCGCCCTCAGCCGGACCTGAACTCGATAACCCGGAGCCTGGAGCGGGAAATCAGCGGGACCGTCAGCAAGGTCCTGACCGCGCGCGACCAGCACGCCGACGACCTCCGATCCGACATCGCGATGGTGATGCAGGAGATCGACGCGGGCGGCACGGTATTCCGTGCGGCGATCGAGGCCGGAGACGAAGAGCTGGAACGCGAGGTGCTCGCCGCGTTCGAGGCGCTGAGCGCCGAGTTCGGTGACATGGCCTTCATGCTGGCCGACCTGACCCGGGCGGCCGGAGAGATCCAGGACAGCCTGGCCAACCAGGGCGCCGAGCTCCGGGCGGCCAGTGAGCAGGTCGGACGGCAGTCAGCGGACGTCCGTATGATCCGCGAGGAACTCGCGGTCATCGAGCGGCGCTCCCGGCAGTGGCTGCCCGAACCGGCTGATCCGCGACCGCGCTGGACCGGCGGCTGCCCCTACCGCGGGTTGCTGCCCTACGACCGGGATCACGAGGCGGTGTTCTTCGGCCGGGAACGGCTCACCGCGGAACTGGCGGGAAAGATAACCCGGACTCCGATTGTCATGGTCACCGGAACCTCCGGCGCTGGCAAGACCTCGCTACTGCAGGCCGGCCTGGTACCCGCGCTGGTCCGGGGCGTGCAGGTCCCCGGGTCGTCTCCCTGGCCGGTGGTCAGCCTCAGTGCGACCGCACGTCCGCTCACCGACCTGGCCGTCGGACTGACCTCGCTTGACGGCCGGGATTCAGCCGCGATCCGGCAGATGCTGGCCGAGGCGCCCGGCGAAGCCCACTTGCTGATCCGCGAGATGCTGCTGGCCGCGGGCGACCCGACCCGGCTGGTGCTCATCATCGACCAGTTCGAGCAGGTGTTCGCGGCCGACGGGCCGGACGGGAGGCTGGAGCGGACGGCGTTCATCGACGCGGTGTGCGCCGCGGCGACCCGGCCGGCCGGGTTGGCGGGCGAGCCGCCGGCTCGGGTGGTGATCGCGGTCCGCGGGGACTACTGGGACCGGTGCGCCGCCTACCCGCAGCTCGTCCGGGCTATGGAGGACGATCAACTCGTGGTCCACCCGATGCCGGAAGCCAGCCTGCGCCGCACGGTCACCGGCCCGGCCCGGGCGAGCGGACTGCGCGTCGACGACGCTCTCATCGAGGCCATCGTGGCCGACGCGCACGCGGCCGACCTCGGGCCAGGCGGCGCGGTGCTCCCGTTGCT
>JBAUAY010001329.1:0-2784 GCA_049676235.1 Streptosporangiaceae bacterium | reverse complement strand
CTGACCGCGTTCGGCGTGATGATGGCCGCGCGGATCAAGCAGATCCAGGCGTTCATGGCGCTCACCCAGTTGTTCGTGCTGCCGCTGTTCTTCCTGTCCGGCGCCTTCTACCCGCTGAACGGGCTGCCGGCCTGGCTGACCGTGCTGACCCGCATCGACCCGCTCACCTACATCGTCTCCCCGATGCGGCACGCAGTGTTCGATCACCTGGCCGTCAGCCCGCTGGCGCTGAAGACGCTCAGTCCCGGCGTCACCTGGGGCGGCTGGGTGGTCCCCATCGGCCTGTCGCTGGCCATTGTCGCCGTCATGGGCCTAGTGATGCTCGTCATAGCCATAGCCGAGTTCCGCAAGACCGAATAACCGGCACCGCATTGCATACGATGCGGCATTCGGGCCATTGATTAGTAAGCACGCGCTGATCATCCCGCAGGTTTTGCTCGTGTCTATAACGAAAGTGACGACAATCCCCGCCGCGCGACGTCAACGCGCGTCCCAAGCGATCAGGGAAGAAACCTTACTGATTGCCTCCGCCAAGCCCGCCGTGCCCACTCGTGCCCACTCCAAGGCGGAACTATGTCGCAGCTATGGCGCACCCGAAGGGAGTCCCGCCCGCCCTCCGCAGGAACCCGCCAGACCCGGCCGCCCAGAGCTCATCCGAGAAGATCCTGACTTCAGCCGCAGAAGGGATCCGGGCCCGTGGCCAGCCCCCACTCACGGCGAGAGCGCCACGCGGGGTCATGGGGTCGTCCCCCGGGCAAGCGCTGTGCGCAGCGCGAAGCCGCCTAGAAGGCGGCGGGTATGGGCGACGCCGGGTGGCTACGGGGGCAAACCACCCGGCGTCGCGATCATCGGCGTTCCGACGGGGGCCCGGAACGCCGGCAGTGATGCTCCGACGGGGGACCAGAGCATCGATATGAATCGTACACGGAAACACCCCCCTGTGTGTCAAGACCCAATTACAACCAGATCTCGGGATGGCCCTGAACAGGCCCAATGTCCGGTCAGATTAGTTATCGCCTGAGCCCGGGCCGACGGGGCGGTGACCGTTTCCCCCGTTTGCTCCTGAGGGCCCGCCGGAGTCGCGGGTGGCGGGCACGTTCGGCTGGTACTCCATGAAGCCGCGGGTGTTGTCCGGCTCCCGGCCGCCGTTGGCGAACACGACGGCGAAATAAGGAATGAAGATGGCACCGATCGCCGGTATCGCGGTGAGCCAGCCGAAGTGATTGAGGAACAGAACCACAGCTATTACGAAGCAGAGCGCGCGGATGCCCATCATCAGCAGGTACCTGCGTTGCCGGTAGGCGATGTCGTCCGACAGCGACCGGCGGGCCTGCGTCACCATGTGGACCGACGAACCTCGGCTCGAATGGCTCATCCTCACGGTTCCACCGTACGCCCAGGCGCCAAACTCAGGCTTCCCCGCCCAGGGGATTCAGCTGGCCTGGCTCACCGAGGACATGTTGAAGCCCTCCACCCGTACCGGCGGCATCGCGGCCCGGTTGAAGTAATCGCCCCACTCGCGGGGCAGGGTGGGCACCGTGGCGCCCACCTCGAGCAGTCGTCCGAGCATGCCGACCGGCGACTCGTTGAACCTGAAGTTGTTCACCGCGCCCACCACCTCGCCGTTCTCCACCAGGTAGACCCCGTCTCTGGTGAGCCCGGTGAGCAGCAGGGTCTGCGGGTCAACCTCGCGGATGTACCACAGGCAGGTGAGCAGCAGGCCGCGCCCGGTCGAGGCGATCATCTGCTCCAGTGTCGGCGCCTCAGCCGCCGAGGTCGCGAAGGTCAGGTTGTCGATGGCGGGGGTGACCGGCACGCCGGCCATCCCCGCCGAATGCCGCGAGGAGACCAGGGCCGCCAGCGATCCGTCGCGGATCCACGAGGTGGCGGGCAGCGGGAGGCCGTTGTCGAACACCGAGGAGTCAGGCCCAGACGCGTGCGCGATCACGAACGGCGCGCAGGCCAGTCCGGGCGCCCGCGGGTCGCTGGACAGCGTCACGGGCAGCGGCGACAACCGCTCGCCGACCCGCGTCCCGCCGCCGGGCTGGCTGAACACCGTCCGTCCCTCCGCCGCTTCCTTCGCCCCGGCCGACCAGTACAGGTAGGTGAGCAGATCGGACACCGCGGTGGGCGGGAGCAGCGTCTCGTACCGCCCGGCGGGCAGCGGGACGGCGCGCTCGGCCCAGCGGAGCCGTTCGGCCAGCCCGGCGTCTAGTCCGGCGATGTCCACGTCGGTGAAGTCGCGGGTCGCCACGCCCGTCCAGGCCGAGCGCGCCATGTCGGCGGACTTGGCGTTCAGCTCCACCCGCCCGGTCGGCTGGTCGTGCCGTTGCCGCAGCCCGGCCGAGGTACCGATGAACGTGCTGGTCAGCTCGTGCTCAGCGAACCCGTACAGCTTGCGGTCGGCCGCCCTCGCCGCGCGTAGCGTCTGCCCGAGCGCGGCCGCGAAGTCGCGCAGGACGCCGATTTCGGTGTGGCCAGGTGGCGAGTCCCAGCCTGGTTCGCTGGTCTCGTCTCTACCGGAGGATCCGGGCTGATCCCGTCCGGTTTCCTCATTGTCCCCGAACGAGCCGGGCTTTCCCGCCCCGATAAGCTCTCCCGCGTCCTCGGCGGGAGCGGCTTCGGCGGCCGCGTGCTCCGCCTCGCGGACCACGGCCTCGATCTGGTCGGGCCGGACGCCGGCCCGGGACACGACACCGGCCGCGACGCCGTCACCGCGCCTATCGATGGCGACGATGGTGAGCTGGCGGGAGCGTGACACGCCGTTGGTGGTGAGCGTATTAC
>JBAUAY010001328.1:0-11247 GCA_049676235.1 Streptosporangiaceae bacterium | reverse complement strand
GAAATAGAGGACGTTGACACCATGTCACCAGTGCTTCCAGGCGCGGAACCATTCGAGGCCGCAGGTGGCCCGGTCGGCGTGCTGCTGTGCCACGGCTTCACCGGCAGCCCGCAGTCGCTGCGCGGCTGGGCGGACTACTTGGCCGGGCTGGACCTGACGGTCAGCCTCCCCCGGCTGCCTGGACACGGCACCACCTGGCAGGACTTGGCCCGGACCGGCGGTGACGACTGGTACGGCGAGGTCGACGCCGCGTTCGGCAGGCTGGCGAGCCGATGCGAGCAGAGCTTCGTGTTCGGCCTTTCCATGGGCGGCTGCCTCGCGCTGCGACTCGCCGAGACCCACGGCCGCGCGGTGCGCGGCCTGGTGCTGGTCAACCCGTCGCTGGCCCCGGACACCAAGTTGTTCCTGCTCGCTCCGGTGCTCAAGCACGTGCTCCGGTCGCTGCCCGGCATCGCCAGCGACATCAAGAAGCCCGGCGCGCATGAAGTCGGCTACGACCGGGTACCGGTCCGGGCCGCGGCCACGCTGCCGAAGCTGTGGGGCACGACGGTCAGCCATCTCGGCGACGTCACCCAGCCGGTGCTTGTCTACCACAGCACCACCGACCATGTCGTCGGGCCCGCGAGCATGCGGGCGCTGCTGGCGGGGCTGCCAGGTGACCAGGTGACCGTGCGCGAATGCGCCGACAGCTATCACGTCGCGACGCTCGACAACGACGCGCAGGCCATCTTCGAGGGCAGCGGAAAGTTCATCAAGGATCACGCCGGGTAGCCGTCGCACAGAGACGGCCGGTGTGGTCGACGGGTGGTTTGCGACCCACTAACTTGGAAGATGTGGAACCTCCTGCGCCATCGCCCGAGATGGTCAACGCCTCGCGCAGGCACCTGACCGAGCGCTATGCGTCCGGCGTGGACCTGCTGCTGTGGGAAACCGAAAAACGCCTCATCCCGGATCTGGACGCGATCAAGTCGGTGACCGAGGCGGCGGCCTCGGGACAAGCCGAGGGGCTGGACATGGGGGCTGCCCTGGTGCTGGTGCAGGCGGCTCGGCTGGCCCTGGACCGCCTCGAAGGTGAGCTCTTCGAGGCGGCGCACGGCATGGGCATGCGGTCGGAGGCGATCGCCGCGGTGCTCGACCTGCCCGACGCTACGGCCGCGGACAAACGGCAGCGCTGGCTTGAGGGCCGGCGGGCGCTGCCGTACGCCACCGCCGATACCAGCGAGGGGCGGCCTTAATACGCCTTGGGCTTAATCCCTCTGGCTGGGGCGAATAAGCGCCTGTACTCCTGAGATTTACCCTCCCGGCACCGGACCGCGCGGGGCTATCGTGGAGGCAGGCTTCGGATCGGACATCGGTGGGGACGTGCCGGACTGGGATAACACGGAGAGCAGAGAGAGCGACGAGGACGCGGCGTGGCGTGATCTGGTCGCCAGGTTCGAGGAGCCCACGACCGCGGCCGGGCCAATGCCCTGGCCCGACCGCGAGAACGTATCGGGCCCGCCCTGGCAAGCCGTCCGGGGACCGGATGGAACTGGCGGGACGTCGGAGGTGCACGGGGCTGACGGGGCTGACGGGGCGCAAGGGACCGAAACTGCGCTGGGCAGTTTCGGGACCGAGGAGGCTCAAGATTCCGCTGAGGCATCTGGGCCAGAGGGCCCGCCCGCGGCCGAGGAGACCGGAGGAGCGCACGGGGACGTAGGTGCGCAGGAAGCGCGCGGAACAGGAGATACGCAGGGGACGCACGGGGACCGGGACCTGGAGCGGGGCCCGGACGAGGTCGAAGGGACGCGCGGGGTAGAGGGGATACGAGGGTTTGACGATGAGGAGGTGCGAGGGGCGTTCGACGCGGACGGACGGCCAGGGACTGCTGAACCGGATGTGATCCAGGCCGCCCGGCGAGACCGGCGGACGGCCGCGCACAGTACGCGCGCGCACAGGATCCGGGCCCGCAAGACACCACCGCAGCCGCAGCCCGGGGCGCGAGACGAGGAAGGGCACTTCATCCCGCCCGCGCCGCCGCCGCTGCCATCGCTGGACCCCATCGCCAAGGGCGCCTGGGCGGCGCTGTTCGGCGGGCCTGGTTACCTGGTCGTCGCCACCGCGGCGGGCTGGTCGGTATCGGGCATCGCCGCGTTCTGCGCGGTCGCCGCGTTCGTGACCGGGTTCGCCATACTCGTGCTCCGGATGAACGAGCCGGGCCCGGGCGGCCCGGACGACGGCGACGACGGCGCCGTGGTCTAGGGACCCGCCTGAACAGCCGCGGTTGGAACAGGCGCCGCCTGGCTGCTCACCCGGGCCAGGTCGGCGGCGCCGACGATCCCGGCGTCCTCGCCGAGTTGCGCGACCCTGATGTCGGCCAGCGGCCGGTAGCCACGGCCAGTTAGCGCGCGCTCGAAGGCGGCCCGCGCGGGATCGAGCAGCAGGTCGCCTGCCTCGGACACGCCGCCGCCGATCACGAAGCAAGCCGGATCGAGGATCGCGGCCAGGTCGGCCAGTCCCTGGCCGAGCCAACCGCCCACGATCTGGAAGCAGCGCAGCGCGGCCGGGTCGCCCTCGGTCGCGGCCTGGGTTATCACCGGGCCGGAAATTCCCTCGGGTGCTCCCCCGCCCAGCTGCAGCAGCCGGATGGCGCCTTCCGGGGTACGCCTGGCGAACTCGCGCGCCTCGGCGACCAGCGCGTTCCCGCTGCAGTACTGCTCCCAGCAGCCCCGGTTCCCGCAGCCGCACAGCCTCCCGTCCGGCACCACCCGGATGTGGCCGGGTTCGCCCGCCATCCCCCAGCGGCCCCGGTACAGCTCGCCGCCGACCAGGATGGCGGCGCCGATGCCGGTGCCCAGGGCCACCAGCATCACGTCGCGGTACCCGCGCGCGGCGCCGAACCGGGCCTCGGCCCAGGCCGAGGCGTTCGCGTCGTTCTCCACCACGACCTCGCGGCCCAGACGCTCCTCCACCCGCTGTTTCAGCGGCTCGTCGCGCCAGGCGAGGTTGGGCGCGAACAAGATGGTCGCCCGGGCGCTGTCAACGAACCCGGCTGCCCCGATCCCGATGGCGGTAATCCGATGCGGGGGGACCTGGTGACCGGCGAGGAGCTCCGTCACCGCGTCGGCGATGGCCTGCTCGGTCCGGGCCGGACTGGCCGCCGGGGTCGATCGCTTCAGCTTGGCGATGATCCGGCCGTCTTCGTCGACCACTCCCGCCGCGACTTTCGTGCCACCGACATCAACGCCAATGGCGAGCGTCACTGACCGGTTTCCTCGCGATCTGACGCACCGTTCGGCGGCGGTGACACCTCGGATCGTTCGGCTGGATGGTTTTGCTCTTGGGTCTTCATGACCTGCCCGAAGGCGGAGAAAGCATCCTGGACCACGGACGCCAGCACCCCGCTCGCGTTAGCCAGGCTCGCGCCGAGACCCCCGGCGCTGCCCGTGCGGGCCGCGCGGGCCGCCTGGCAGACCGGGCACCACTGGCACTCCGGCGGCTCGCTGGGCGGCATCTCGTTGGTGGCCGTGTCCCACACGTCGCCGCTGGCCCGCCGTTCGGTGCCGACGGTCCGCTTGACCTGGTCCGCGACCTGGTTCGCCATGCTGCGCGCGCCCGCCTTCATCAGCCAGCGCTGGAAGTCGGCGACGGGGTCACTGCCCCTCGACGCACCGCGCCCGCTGCCCGGCTGGTTACGGCTGCCTGACTGGCCGTTGGGCCTGGTCTGGCCACTGTTGCTGCTACTGCTGTTGTTGCTTCGCGGCGAGCCACTGCTGCTTCGCGGCGGGTTACTGCTTTGCGACGGGCCGCTGGTTTCCGGCTGGCCGTCGTCTGGGGATTCCGACACCTGACGCCTCCTACCCTTGATCGTACCTGCTACCACTGCAGGACGAAGGGGGTGCCGGTGGCGCGGAAATGTCCCACGTTCAGGCACTCCGTGACGCCGATCCTCGTCCTGCGGGCCAGCGGCTGGTGCACGTGCCCGAAGATCGAGTACCTCGGCCGGGTGGCCTTAATCGCGTCGAGCAGCGCCACGCTGCCCTTTTCCATACGCCGGGCCACGGTGTCGTAGAGAAGTTCGGGGACGGCGGGCGGGATGTGGGTGCACAGCACGTCCACCTCACCGACCGCCTCGATCTTGGCGCGGAACTCTTCCTCGCTCATCTCGTTCGGAGTCCGGTAGGCCGATTTCAGTCCGCCGCCGACGAAACCAAAGGTCCACCCGTCTATTTCGGCCGTGCCGCCGTCCAGGACCCGGTGCCCGGGTTTGGTGAATCGTGCCCACATGCCGGGGACGTCGACGTTGCCGTAGGTCAGGTAGGCGGGTTCGGGGAGGGCGGCGAACAGCTCGGCGTACTGCCTGGCCATCGCGGCCTCGAAGAGGCTGGCCCGGCTCTCCGGCCGGCCCGCGAACAGGCCGAGCGAGAACTCCCTGGCCTCGTCGAACTTCTTCGCGGTGCGCAGCTGGACGTATCGGCCCGCTGCTTCGGCCCCGAACAGGTCGGCGAAGATGCCCTGGCCGTGGTCGGCGTAGTCCAGGAACAGGAGCAGGTCGCCCAGGCAGATCAGCGCGTCGGCGCCGTCGGCCGCGCGGGCCAGCGCATCCGCGCGGCCGTGGACGTCGCTCACCACGTGGACTCGCATGACACCACGGTAAGCCGGACGGGGCAAAAGACCGTAACCAGGAAAGACTGGCAGGCCCTCTAAGCTGGTGCTGCAAGCTGGTCATGCCAAGCAGCGCTACCTCAGTGGAGAGATGCCGTGCGCGAATTCAGCCTTCCGGCCCTGGCGGAGATCCCCGCGACCGCGAATCTGACCAACTCCATCTTCCGCCGGGCCGCCGAACAGCCGCAGGCGGTGATGCTGCGCCGCCCTGACCCTTCCTCGGACTCTTTTGTCTGGGCCGACGTGACCGCGAGCCAGTTCAAGGCCGAGGTCGTCGCGGTGGCCAAGGGACTGGTCGCGGCGGGCATCGGTGTCGGAGACCGGGTCGCGCTGATGTCACACACACGGTACGAATGGACGCTGATCGACTACGCCATCTGGACCGCAGGCGCCGTGACCGTGCCGGTCTACGAGACCTCCTCCGCTGAGCAGGCCGAATGGATCCTCTCGGACTCCGGCGCGCGGGCCTGCTTCGTCGAGACGACCGGCTACGAGGACACGATCGGCGGCTTCCGGGACCGGGTGCCGGCCCTTGAGCACCTCTGGCGGATCGACCCCGCCCTGGACTCGCTGCGCGCAGCGGGCGCGGACGTCAGCGATGAGGTCATCACCGAGCGCGCCGACGCGGCCAAGGCGTCCGACCTGGCTACGGTCATCTACACCTCCGGCACCACTGGGCGCCCGAAGGGCTGCGAGCTGACCCACCAGAACCTGCTCGCCGACGTACGCAACGCGTTCGGTGGGCCGCTGGCGATCGTGACGGAAACCGTGGACGCCAGCACCTTGCTTTTCCTGCCGCTCGCGCACGTCTTCGCCAGGATCATCGAGGTGGGCTGCATCGAGGGCGGGATCGTGCTTGGGCACTGCGGAGACCTGACCGCCCTGCTGCCCGCGCTGGCCTCGTTCCGGCCCACGTTCATCCTCGCGGTGCCCAGGGTGTTCGAGAAGGTGTTCACCAGCGCGGAGCAGAAAGCCGTCAGCGAGCGGAAGGGCGCGATCTTCGACCGCGCGGCCCAGGTCGCGATCGCCTACAGCCGGTCACTCGACGAGCCCGGCCGTCCCGCACTCGGATTGCGCTCCCAGCACGCGCTGTTCGACCGGCTGGTCTACGGCAAGTTGCGGGCCGCGCTCGGCGGCCGGGCGCAATACGCGGCCTCCGGCGGCGCCGCGCTGAGCGAACGGCTCGGCCACTTCTTCCGCGGCGCCGGCATCACCGTGCTCGAAGGGTACGGCCTGACCGAGACGACCGGCGCGGCGACCGTTAACCGGCCGGACCGGGTCAAGATCGGCACGGTCGGCCTGGCCCTGCCCGGAGTCGCGATCAGGATCGCCGAAGACGGCGAGATCCTGATCCGAGGAGTCAACGTTTTCCCTGGCTACTGGCGCAACGAAGCGGCGACCAAGGAGGCCATCACGGAGGACGGCTGGTTCCGCACCGGTGACGTCGGGGAACTCGACGAGGAAGGTTTCCTGAGGATCACCGGGCGGAAGAAGGAGATGATCGTCACCGCCGCCGGCAAGAACGTCGCGCCCGCGGTGCTCGAGGACAGGCTCCGCAGCCACGGGCTGATCAGCCAGTGCATGGTGGTCGGGGACGGCAAGCCGTTCGTCGCGGCGCTGATCACGCTGGACCCCGAGGCGTTCGAGCTCTGGAAGGAAAGGAACGGCAAGCCGGCCGACGCGACGATCGCGGCGCTGCGCGACGACCCTGATCTGGCCGCCGCCGTGCAGCGCGCGGTCGACGACGCCAACCAGGCCGTGTCCCGGGCGGAGTCCATCAGGAAATTCCGGATCCTCGACGTGGACTTCACCCAGGAAGCTGGCCAGCTCAGCGTCAAGCTCGGGATTCGCCGGAGCGTCCTGGTCAAGGACTTCGCCGCCGACATCGATGCGCTGTACTCCTGAGCCTGCTCGGGTGTGTTCGGGTTTGCTGGGATTTGCTCGGGTTCAGACGGCGAGCCGGCCGTGCGGCCGCTGGCCGGAGGCTGACTCGTGCAGCAGCCCGCCCGAGGTCCGGAACAGGAATTCGGCGTACGTGTCGGGCGCCTGGTCCCGGTCCATCAGGTAGCTGTCCGGGCTCGTCATTATCGCGAAGGACCGGCGCTGGGCGTAGTCGCACTCGGCGACGATGCTCGCGACGCGCTTGCCAAACCGGACGAGCAGAGACCGGGTCAGCCCGGTCGGGATCTGGGCCATGTTCGGGTTCATCGTTCCTCCTCGATGTGCCGGCCAGTACCTCGGCCGTTCACTATCGAGTTTCGCGGTAAGACTCCCCGCACCGCATCGGAGGAAATCCCTATTTCGCCTGCTCAGATGGGTCTTAGACGCGTCCTTGGTGGTCTTAGGGCTGAGTATGGGGCTTAGCGTCCAAGATGGCGGACAGGCGGGCGGCGGAAAGCTCCTCACGCCACTCCCGGTCCACCCACGCCAGGCCCTTCTCCCCCATGGCCCTGGCCCTCGCGGGGTCAGAGAGCAACTCGGTGACGCGGTCCGCGACGCCGGCGGCGTCGCGGACGACGTAGCCGGTCTCGCCGTCGAGGATGGCGTCCGGGGCTCCGCCCGAGCGACCCCCGATCACCGGCAGGCCGGTGGCCGACGCCTCCAGATAGACGATGCCGAGACCCTCCACGTCCAGCCCGCCGCGGCGAGTACGGCAGGGCATGGCGAACACGTCCGCCGCGTCGTAGTAGCCGGGAAGTTCGGGCCACGGGACCGGGCCAGTGAAGATGACGTCGTCGCCTACGCTGAGCCGCCCGGCCAGGCGTTTCAGCGCGGGCGCGTAGGGGCCATCGCCCACGAGCAGCAGCACCGCGCCGCTGACCCTTGCTCTTACTTCCGGCCAGGCCTTGATCAGCGTGTCCTGGCCCTTGCGCGGAACCATCCGGGATACGCAGGCGACCACCGGCCGGCCCGTCAGCCTCAGCCGCTCCCGTACTGCCGCACCACCCGCACCCGGGCGGAAGAACGTCACGTCCACGCCGGGCGCCAGCCGGACCATCCGGCTCGCCGCCTCGGGCGAGAGCGCGCGAGCCAGTCGCACCCGGAAGTACTCGCCCAGGTACGTGACCACGTCCACCTCGTCGCCGATGCGACGCAGCAGAGCGCGGGCGCCGGGCAGCGCGGCCCAGCCCGCCTCGTGGCCGTGCGTCAGCGCGACCGCCCGCCTCACCCCCGCCTTGCGGAGGGCGGGCGTGACGAGGCCAAGTGGCGCCGCCGCGCCGAACAGGACGGTGTCGCAGCCGTGTTCCCGGGCGATGGCCGCGGCTCGGCGCGAGACGGCGGGCACCGGCAGCATGAGCGAAGTCGGGTGCCTGATGACCGGGAACGGCTGCCGCGCGTCGAACTCGGCCGCGCCTTTCCAGGCCGGCGCGTACACGGTCACCGTGCCTGCGGGCAGCCGGGTGACCAGCGCGTGCACGAACGACTGGATGCCGCCGCGACGGGGCGGGAAGTCGTTGGTGACGATCAGCGTGCGAGGCACCGGATGAGTGTATAAGGGCCTATGACCCGGGCGGCGGGCTCGGTGACCTGGCGATGCTCCGGTCCTCGCGCTCGCGCTCGAGCCTTGGCTGGCGGCGGCGGTCCCGGTTACGGGCGCAGCACTCCGTCTAGGTTGTCGGCATACCAGGACGTGCTCATGGGAATCTTCTCCACGTCCAGCCCGGTCTGCGGCGCGTCAATGATGTAGCCCCCGCCTACGTAAATGGCCACGTGACCCTCGCCGTCATAGATCAGCAGGTCACCCGGCTCAATGGAGGCGACGGGGATATGCGGGAGCGCGCCCCAATCCTCATAGGTGTCGCGCGGTATCTGCACGCCCGCGGCCCCCCATGCGGCCTGCACCAGGCCGGAGCAGTCAAACCCCATCTGGCACGGACCGGTGCCACCGTACACATAGGGGCAGCCGAGCTGGCTGTAAACGAACGCGACCGCCTGGTCCGCCTGGGTACCGGTAGGGCCGGTGTAGTGCTGCGACGCGGAGCTGCCGCTGCCGCCGATCGAGTTGCTCACGACCGCCTGCTGCTGCGGCACGGTCAAGCCATCCAGCGTCGCCTTCTCGGTCGCGAGGAGTTTGCCGAGGGAGGTCTTGTGGGCGGCGAGCTGGCTCTTGAGGCTGGCGATCCCGGTCTCGGTGCGCTGCATCTCCTGCTCGACGCCGGACAGCTGGCTGGCGTCGGTGAGCAGCTGCTGCGTCTCGGCGTTCCGGCTGCCGGACAGCTCCAACAGCAGCGACCCCTGCTGCAGCACGACCGAGGGGTCGCCGGAGGTGAGCACGCCCGCGACGGAGGTCGCCCCGGTGTCCTCGAACGCCGCGGCGGCGGTCTGCGCCATATTGGCCTGCGCCGCCTGGAACTGAGCGTTGGCGTGGTTCAGGTGCACGCGAACCTGGGACAGCCTCGACTGCGCGGCGGAAAGCTGCTGGCTAGCCTGGTCAAACTGCTCAGTGACCTGGTCGAACTGCGACGTGAGCTGGTTGATCCGGGCCTGAACCTGGTCAACGGTCGGTTGCGGAGCCGCACCGGCAACCGTGGCAAACGCCGCAAGCCCGGCCACCGCAACGAGCCCAGATCCGATGGCGACACCGCGGCGAAACCGGGAGATGCTGCCCGCGAGCCGCGTACTCACGTATCCACCACGCTCCCAAGTTGTCCCACTCAACCTGAACGTTTGCCCAGGACTTCGGTCCCGGTTACCCGGCAGGCAACATTGGGCCAGCGTAGTGAAGCGAAAAGGCCGATTCAACCGATTCCGCTAATCCCAACTACTCCATTACGATGCCGCGATTCACCGACAGGAACGAGGTCGGTACGCTATGATCACGAGGCTTTCGTGTCAGGGAAGACCCGCTGAGTCCAGGCTCGCGCCCCAGGCAGGATCGTCGAGCCGGGCAGCGAAAGCCGAAGTGGGGGCACCATGCCCGCAGCCGCGAGAACGCCGAGCGCCTTCACTTCCGCCTCTCCCAGATAACCGGGCGCCGCCGCGGAGAAGTTTGCCACGTTTCGCGGCTCAAGTACGGTTACAACGCAATCTGGGCAGCCGGTACCGCGCATCTCGCAACGGCCGCAATCAATCTCCATGACGCTCTCCCATGCATTCCGTGAATGGACGGATACACGTTAACGGCGTCCTCTGACATTTTCGCGGCCGTGCGTCTGGCGGGACTGGCGGGGCGCACGCGGCAGATGTGACATCGTGGCGGGTGTGGTAAGTGGGACATTTGGGTCCATCGAGGCGCTAACTGGGCCGGACCGGGCAGGGAGCCGGACTCAATCGAGCGTGGCGGGACGAGAGTGGCGGGACGGGAGCGGTGGGACGCGAGCGGCGGGCCGGGCGTGGCGGCGAAGAAATGTCAGTGGGCGGATTTACCTTGGTGAGCGTGATCAGTCCGGGCGTGGCTACGTGCGCACCAAGCCGATGCGAGGACACGTCACTCGCCCGGGGAGCGGTGGGCCGGGCAGAGCGAGAGCGCCTGGTTGAGCTGGACAGGCGGGGGGAACTGGCTGAGGTTGAGCTGAGCCAGCTGGAGTTCGCCGTGGTGGACCTGGAGACGACGGGGTGGTCGCCGGGGGCGGCGGCGATCACCGAGATCGGGGCGGTGCGGGTGCGTGGCGGCCTGCGGCAGGGCGAGTTCGCCTCGCTAATCAACCCGGGCATGCCGGTTCCGCCGGGCATCGCGGACCTGACCGGGATCACCGACTGGATGCTGGCCGCGGCCCCGCGGCTGGGCGCGGTGCTGCCTGGCCTGCTCGACTTTGCCCGCGGCTGCGTGCTGGTCGCGCATAACGCGCCGTTCGACCTTGGCTTCCTGGTCGCCGGGTGCGGTGCCTGCGGGCTGGCCTGGCCCGGCTTCACCGTGCTCGACACGGTCATGCTGGCCAGGCAGGTGATGGACCCGGACGAGGTACCCGACTGCAAGCTGGGCACGCTAGCCGGGTTCTTCCGTGCCCGGACGGCGCCGAATCATCGCGCGCTGGCCGACGCGCGCGCCACCGCGGACGTGCTCGGCTGGCTGATCCGCCGGCTGGCGCACCGTGGCATCCGCACCCTGAACCAGCTCAGCACCTGGCCAAAAGTAGTAGCGTAAGCGCCAGCCCCGCTCAAAGGGCAGCGCAATCTGGCCAAGACAGTCTGGGAGGCACCCGGTGGTCACCGCGATCGTTCTGGTGAGGGCAGAGATCCAGCGCATTCCCGAGGTCGCCGAGATGATCGCCAAGATCCCTGAGGTCAGCGAGGTGTATTCGGTCACCGGCGAGTTCGACATGGTGGCCATGGTCCGGGTCCGCACGCACGAGGAGCTCGCCGACGTCATCCCCGGCCGGCTGAATAAGGTCCCCGGGGTCACGCACACCGAGACGCACATTGCGTTCCGCACCTACAGCCGGCATGACCTGGAGGCCGCGTTCTCCCTCGGCCTAGCCCCAGAAGGCGCCGAGGTCTGAACCGTTAGCGGATTAAACGGGTCGGCAGGCCAGGCGCCAGGCGGCGGCTGACCTCGATCCACCGGTCGAGCAGGGCGCTGGCGGCACCGGAGTCGACAGCTTCGGCGGCCCGGGCGTAACCCTCGGCCAGCGCCGGGACGACCGCGTCCGGGCCGGCCACGCC
>JBAUAY010001327.1:0-3175 GCA_049676235.1 Streptosporangiaceae bacterium | reverse complement strand
GGTCCGCGCCGCGCTCGGCGGCCTCCACGCCGCGCTGTTGCGCGCCCCGCCCGGAGACGACCCCGATGTCGTACGCGGCGCTGCCCTCGCGGCGGCATGCGGGGCCCTCGGAATCCCCGGCCCCCGGCCAGCCGGGCAGCACCACCAGTAAGACCGCGTGAGCACGGGCCTCTCGCCGGCGTGGCACCCGGGGCCGGATGCAGCAACATGGAGACCATGGACGAGAGGCACGGTATGACCAGCACTCCCCCGGCGTCCGGGCCGCCCGCGATCGATCAGCGGCGGCTGCTGGTGATCATCGGGGCGCTGCTGCTCGGGATGCTGCTGGCCGCGCTGGACCAGACCATCGTGGCCACCGCGCTGCCGACCATCGCCGGGGACCTGCACGGCCTGTCTGACCTGTCGTGGATCGTCACCGCCTACATCCTGGCCTCGACCGCCTCGACTCCGCTGTGGGGCAAGCTCGGCGACCAGTACGGCCGCAAGGTCTTCTTCCAGGCCGCTATCGTGATCTTCCTGGTCGGGTCGGTGCTGTCCGGGCTGAGCACCTCGATCCTGGAGCTGATCGCGTTCCGGGCGATCCAGGGCATCGGCGGCGGCGGGCTGATGATCGGCGCGCAGGCGATCGTCGGCGACGTCGTCGCCCCCCGGGACCGGGGTAAGTACCAGGGCATCTTCGGTGCCGTGTTCGGGGTGACCAGCGTGATCGGGCCGCTGATCGGCGGGTTCTTCGTCCAGAACCTGTCGTGGCGGTGGGTGTTCTATATCAACCTGCCCGTCGGGGCGGTCGCGCTCGTGGTGACCGCGGTCGTCCTGCCGGGCGCCCTGACCCGGGTGCACCACGTCATCGACTACGCCGGCACGATCTTGCTGGCCGCGGCCGCCACTAGCCTGGTGCTGCTGACCACCCTGGGGGGGACTACCTACCGGTGGGGGTCTGCGCCGGTCATCGTCTTGGCCGTGGGCGGTGTGGTTTTCCTGGTGGCCTTCGTCGTGGTGGAACGCAGGGCCGCCGAGCCGGTGCTTCCGCTGCGGCTGTTCGCCAACCGGGTGTTCTCGGTCTGCAGCGCGGTCGGTTTCGTCGTCGGTTTCGCCATGTTCGGCGCGATTACCTACTTGCCGCAGTACATGCAGGTCGTCAAGGGCGCCAGTCCCACCAGCTCGGGCTTGCAGCTGCTGCCGCTGATGGCAGGGCTGCTGCTGACCTCGATGGCCTCGGGCGTCCTGATCAGCCGCTGGGGCCGGTACAAGGTCTTCCCGATCGTCGGCACGGCGCTCATGACCGTCGGCATGTACCTGCTGTCCCACCTGGGCGTGACCACCTCGACCCTGGCCGCCTCGGCGTACATGTTCGTCCTCGGCGTCGGGATCGGGGCCGTGATGCAGGTCCTGGTTATCGCCGTGCAGAACGTCGTCCCCTACGCCGACCTCGGCGTCGCCACCTCCGGCGCGACGTTCTTCCGGTCCATCGGCGGGTCGTTCGGCACCGCGGCCTTCGGCGCGATCTTCGCCAGCCAGCTGTCCGGCAACCTGGCCCGCTACCTGGCCGGGACCCCTGTCCCGGCCGGCTTCAACCCCTCCGCCGGAGCCAGCCCCGCCGTCCTGGCCAAGCTGCCGCCCGCGGTGCACGCCGGCTACATCCACGCCTTCGCGGCGTCCCTGCATACCGTGTTCCTCATCGCCACGCCCATCGCCGCGGTCGCGTTCGCCCTGACCTGGCTGCTCAAGGAAGTCCCCCTCCGCCAGGCGGCCAGCACCCCCGACCCGGCCCAGGTTCTCGTCCCCAACGCGGTGCCGGAGGTCCGGGACTCCGCCGACGAGGTCGTCCGGGCCCTGTCCGTGCTCGCCCGCAAACAAGACCGGGCCCGCGTATATGAGCGACTAGCCGAAACCGCGTCCGTCAACCTTGATCCCCGCTCGACCTGGATGCTGTTCCGCCTCGACGGCCATCCCCGCCTCGACCTGCCGGCCCTCGACGCCGCCCTGGACGTCACGCCCGGGCAGCTCAGCACGCTCCTCGCTCCGCTCGTCGGCGCCGGATTCGTGACGATCACGCCCTCACCACCGGAATCACCGCTCATCGCCCAGCTCACCCCGGCCGGCGCCGACGCCATCGAACGGCTCGTCCGCGCCCGCCAGCAAGGACTCACCCGGCTCCTCGGCAGCTGGTCAGCCGACCTCGACATCCAGCTCGCCGCCCGGATCCAGCAACTGACCCGGGACATCCTGGACGACCCGGCCCGGCGGCACCAGCTCCTCGCCGCCCTGGCACCCGCGCCCACCGGGACTCCCTGAGCCCGGACCTTCCCTTGACACCGCAGCGACAAGCGTTTCCCGGCCCAACGACCAAGCTCTGGTCAAACTTCACCGAATCGGTCATGGCCCGGGCCCGCGCCGAACTCCGCCACTCCCGGCACTTCTCCCTGCCCGCCGAGCCGCCGAGCCGCCGACCACGCTGCTCATCGCCGAACGGGCCATGGCCACGATCCTGTCCACCCCGGCCGAATCCGTCCACGGCGGCAGTAGCCAGCGAGTGCCTGGCACGCGGCCGGTGGTCACCTCCCTCGCATGCGACGGCCAGATCCCTGGCCCGCAGAAGTGGGAGCAGCTGGCCCGTCACCCCAGGTGGGAGCTAAGGACCCGCATCCGCGCGCCCATCAGGGCCGGGCGGTGCGGGGTTCGGTGTTCGCATCCGGTGCGCTGTCCGGGGCAGCGCCAGGGACGGCAGCCTGCACATCGTCCTGGACCCTGAGCTCGCCCAGGCCGCGGTCACGGCAGGATGGGCTGAAGTCCATCCCGCCGCCCTAGCCGGGCTCGCCCCCCGCAACCGGGTCATGCTCTACGGGCCGCGCAACGAACCCGAAGCAGACACCATCTTCAGCCTGATCGCCGCCGCGGTCCGGCGCGCCGCCGGGCAACCGGCGCAGGAGACGGCACGGCCATGACCCACCTCGGCCGCCAGCAGGGCTGGGTCGTGCCGGGCTGACGGACTCATGGTCACCGGGTAACAACGAAGTAGGTATATGTCTGTACGGGTGCATGCGTGGGTATCTGCCTAAGCTCTGGTTATGGCGTTCGTCATATCCGTGGTGCTGCTCAAAGGTGGCGTGTCCAAGACAACGACGGCGCTGGCGCTGGGTGAGGCGGCTGCGCTGTCCATGCCGGTCGTCATCGT
>JBAUAY010001326.1:0-3636 GCA_049676235.1 Streptosporangiaceae bacterium | reverse complement strand
GCCCAGGTGGTGGCCACGGTCGTTGAGGCCCACGGCCAGGGCGTCGGTCAGCACCGCAGTGCCGGCCTGCGTCCCGAACGTGGTCTCCAGGACCATCGTCTGGTCGACGTACGCGCGGCTGGCCTGGAAATCGCCGGCCGGCCGGATCGCGAAGTGGCCGCCAGCGGGATCAAGGAGACGGGCGAATACGGCCGGCGCGTCGAAGCGCGGGCAACATAGCCAGTCCACCGAGCCGGCCCGGCTGACCAGCGCAGCCGTGCGGCAGTCCGATAGCAGGGCATAGTCGCCGATCGGCAAGCTGTCCATCTCAGTTCCCTTCGCGAGGCGCGGTCACGCGAAGATCCCGCGGGGCCAGGTCATCGACGCGAGCCAGTTCGGGAGATCGACCGCCACTTGATCTTCAGGTCCCCGGGCCACGCTGCAGATGGTATAGGCCTCGTGCAGGCCGACAGACGGGAACCTCGGGGCCTGGTCCGACCGTACCGGGAGATAGGTATCCGCGGCGTAGATCAGGACTACGCGGCTCCTTCGTGCTCCCCCTCAAGGGCGCCGGTGAAGAAGTCGATGAGTCCGAACGGTGCTCGGTCGCCGAGGCAGAGCTCCAGGATCAGGTACGCGTCCGCGTATTCGGACTCGCTGCGCGGGAACAGCGCCTCTTCGTAGGCGGTGAGTGCCGCTTCGATGTCGTCGGGGTGCGCGGCGATCGCCTTCCCGAGCTCGGCGCCGTCGAACATCGCCAGGTTCGCGCCCTCGCCGGCCGGCGGCATCAGGTGCGCCGCATCACCGAGGAGCGTGACCCCGGGCACGCGGTCCCATCGGTGTCCGTCCGGGAGCGTGTAGATCGGGCGCGGAATCGGTGCGGTTTCGCCGTCGGTGATCAGCGCGGTGAGTTCCGGCGCCCACCCGTCGAACTCGGCCGCGACCCGGGCAGTCGCGGCGGCGGCGGTGAAGTCGATGCCGGCGATCCACTCGGCGGGGCGGTTCAGCTCGACGTACGTGTGAAGGATGTCCCCTGCCTCGCGGTGCGCGACGATCCCGTTTCCCGGGGCGAGCGCGTACATCGCGCCGCCGCCGACCGCTCCAGCCGCCGCGGAGTGCCGCTCGTCGGCGTCGTACAGGTAGGTCTCGATGAACGTGGTGCCGACGTACGCGGGCTTGGCGTCGGATAGCAGCGGGCGGATCTTCGACCAGGCGCCGTCGGCACCGACGAGGAGGCTGGTGGTCACGGCCGACCCGTCGGCGAGGGTTAGCTCGTGCCGGCCGTCGCCGAGGGGCCGGACATCGGTGACCTTGCGTCCCCACTGGATCATCTCGTCGGGCAGGGAGTCGAGCAGGATCTGGCGAAGGTCGCCGCGGAGCACCTCTGGGCGTCCGCCAGCGCCGTCGTCGGGCTCGTCGAGCAGCACCATGCCGTGCTGGTCGAGCATGCGCGTAGCCTCGCCGCCTTCGTGGATGATCGCGCGGAACTGGTCGGTGAGGCCGGCCGCTTCGAGCGCGAGCTGCCCATTGTGCTCGTGGATGTCAAGCTGGCCGCCCTGCGTGCGGGCCTCCACCGAGGGCTCCGCCTCGTAGATCGTCGCGGGGATGCCGTGGACGTGGAGGACGCGTGCGAGGGTGAGGCCGCCGAGGCCCGCACCGACGATCGTGACCGGTGTCGTCATCGTGTTCCTTTCCAAGATTGATTGGAACATTGTTCCATGAAACATCTTGGAACAATGTTCCAGTCGTGTCAAGATGGTGCTCATGGCAACCAAGACGCAGCGGACCGAACGGCGCACGGACGCGCTGTCGAAGGAGCGAATCGTCGAGGCCGCGATCGAGATCCTCGACACCGAGGGCGAGAGCGCTCTGACCTTCCGCGCGCTCGCGGCTCGCCTGGCCACAGGGGCCGGAGCGATCTACTGGCACCTCGCCAACAAGAACGACCTACTCGCGGCGACCACCGACGACGTCATCGCCCGTGTCATGACCGAGGTGGTCAGCGACGCGGAGCCGCGGGAGGCGATCCGTGCCATTGCCTCCGGGGTATTCGACACGATCGACGCCCACCCCTGGGTGGGCACCCAGCTCTCCCGTGAGCCGTGGCAGTCCGCGGTGCTGCAGATCTTCGAGAGCTTCGGCGGGCAACTGCAGGCGCTCAGCGTCCCCGAACGAGCGCAGTTCGACTGCGCGTCCGCACTCCTGAACTACGTTCTCGGCCTCGCCGGACAGTACGCCGCGGCCGCCCGCCTCATCCCGCGCGACACGGACCGATCGGCCTTCCTCGCGACCGTCGCCGCACGGTGGGCGCAGCTCGACCCCGCGAAGTACCCGTTCGTGCGTCAGATGGCGACGCGACTGCCCGAGCACGACGACCGCGAGCAATTCCTGGCCGGCATCGACCTCATCCTGGCCGGCATCACAACCGTCTGATAGGCGGCCCTCCATCGCGCACCGCCACCGACCTAGAGAGTCAGCCGGCCACCATCTCGGACAAGGTGCTGCGCGCCCGCAGGCGAGGCTGAAACAGGCGGGGGCCGGATCAGCTCAGGGAAGACGGCAGGACCACTGGGTGGCCCTGGCCGAGGAAGAAGATGCCCGGGTAGCCCGCGGTCTGGAAGCCGGCGTTAGGGTTGTCGCGCAGTTTTGAATGCTCGATCGTGAGCGTGCCGGTCTTGTCGTTGCTGACGAAGAAGAGCGCGCCGCCGCCCTCGCGGGCGCTGTTGCCGGTGATGACGGAGCCCTCGACAGTTACCGTGTAGTCGTCCCCGTCGGTGTAGATGGCGCCGCCGCTGCCGCCGCCCGGGGTGCCGGCCTGAGCCGGGTTAGCGCCGTCGCCGATGGCGCGGTTGCCCGTGATGGTGCTGCCCTGCATTACCCAGGACACCCCGATGCTGCTGAGGGCGCCGCCGTTGGAGCACACGCCGCCGGTGAAGGTGCTGCCGATGACCTCGACGGCCCGGTTCTGGTACTGGCTCAGCGCCCGGATGGCGGCCCCACCCAGGTCGGGACCGGTGGAATCGCAGCGGTTGCCGGTGAACCGGGCGTCGATGACCTTGAGCTGGCCGCCGCGGTCGAAGATGGCCCCGCCGCCCCCGCCGTCGTAGGCCTGCCCAGTGGAGTTGCCGTCGGTGAAGGTGATGTTCTCCACGGTCAGGGCGGGAGTGGCCTGGTCCTGGCAGTGCGAGGTGGTCCAGGTCTGGGCCGGATCGCAGGTGTCCATATACAGGATGCGCCGCACCCCGCCGCCGCTCAGCGTGACCAAGCCGCCGCCGTCCAGTACGACCTTGGCGCTGGTGTTGCGGACCTTGGCCGTGCCCGCCATCACGATGGTCACCGGCCGCGGTCCGCAGGAGAAGGCGATCACCCCGCCCGCGGCGACGGCCTGGACCACCGCCAGCGACGTGCAGCTGCCCGGGGTGCCGGGGCCGACCACGTGATCCGCGTGGATAGCGGCCGAGGTGGAGGCACGGTAATGGGGCGCCATGTGAACCGACGGGAGCGAGGAGCGGCCCGGCGCGGAGTGAGGCGACTGTGACGAGGTGGCCGGGGCGCGGGTCGGATGCGAGGACGCCGGCTGGGAGGGTGTGCTGCCGGCCAGGGTGGCGGCGTTGGTGGCCGGGGTTCCGGCGCTGGTCGCCGGGGCCGGCGCGGACG
>JBAUAY010001325.1:0-5122 GCA_049676235.1 Streptosporangiaceae bacterium | reverse complement strand
GGTCCGCGGCAGGTGACCCGGCGCGGGCCGCGGCCGCGGCCAGATCATCCGCGGCCGCGGTCACGATCACGTCGTGGCCGAACGACGTGTGCAGCGCCCGCAATCCGTTGGCGAGCTTGGTGGCGTCGGTGAGAAACCGCTCCTCCGACAGCGCCTCGATCTCGGCCGCCTGCACCAGGACCAGCGGGCACACCAGCGCCGGGGAGACCCGGCCGCGCCGGGCCAGCAGCCTGGCCCGGCTCCGGCCGGAAGGCGCGGGCACTGGCGACACCCGGCGGTCAGGGCCGCATCAGCGGCTCGACCACCTTGGCGTCGGGCCAGGTGCCGTACCAGGTGAGGATTTCCTCGGGTGGCTTGCGCTGAAGCCACTCCGCCTCGAATTCCTCGTAAGGCCGTCCGCGTGCGATGCGCGCCTGGCGTTCGTCGGCGCGACGCCGCTGCGTGGCGGCGGCGTCGACCCGCCTGCGCTGCGGATCCCAGACGACCTGGTAGACGTGCTCCGCGGCCCATTCGGAGACCAGTCCCTTGTCGATGTCGTCGCCGACCGCTTCCGCGTCGCGCTCCAGCGGATCGCCGTAGCCGGCCCCGCCCGTTGCGAAGGCGACCGTGATGACGTCGTTCTCCATGTACGGCCGGGGCGCCCGGCCCTGGAACTCGTTGCCCCACTCGCCGCCGATGCTGCGCGAGCGGAGCACCTCGGTGATGTCGAGGTCGATGGCGTCTCCCGCCTCCAGGCGCTGCATCAGGTCCGCGCTGGCCACGCTGACGCCCGGGATCGTGCACGGGGCGTACCCGCCGAACAGGCCCTGCGGCGTCTGGATCTTGGAGTTGTCCGCGATGGCCATCATGAACACCATCGGCACGTGGTGCGCCACCCACAGCTGGGCGGTGCCGACCCCGCCGCGGTACTTGCCGTGCCCGGCGGAGTCCTTCCAGTGCGACGAGATGGGGATGAACAGCGGGAACTCGTTCTCGACCAGCTCGACATCCGGGGCCCGGCCGGCCGGGCACCACGGGAAGCCGAACGCGTTCATGCCGTCCATCTCCGGTAGTGCGCCTTGTCCCTCGGTGTTGATCGAGTACGCGAGCATGTCAGCGAACGGCGAGCTCCACTGGGACATGCCGGCCAGCACGATCGCGTTACCCCCGTTGCCCTGCGAGGCGCCCGCCTGCCGCCAGTGCTCCGTGGAGAACACGGCCTTGGCGAAGCAATTGTGCACCCCGCTCATCACCCCCGTGGCGATCATGACCGAGTTGCTGGTCGCGGCCCGGACATCGGGGTACAGGCACGAGCCCGGCTCGAACTTGAAGTCGATCGGGGCGAACGTCGCGTTGCTGATCGGCAGATCGTGGAACAGGTACTCGTACACGTAGTTGGCGAAGTGCCCGATCGCGGCCTGCGGGTGGGCGTTGTAGGAGGACGGGGTCTCGGGCCCGGTGCCGCTGAAGTCGACCAGCAGATGGTCGCCGTCCTTGGTCACCGTCATGTAGCAGCTGCGGACCAGGCCCTGCTTCAGCCCGACCGCGTCGGCGAAGTGGACGGAGCGGTACACCCCGTCGGCCCAGGTGCGGATCCGGGCCCGGGCGCCCTGCTCGGCCACCTCGAGCATCCTCCGGAACAGCGCCTTGATGTAGTCGACGCCCTCGCGCTCGCAGAACTCAAGCAGCCGGGTCCGGACCCGGTCGGCGGTCGTGCAGCGTGCCTTCAGGTCGACCGCGACCATCTGCGGCGCCCGGATGCCGAACGCCTCGAACATGGTGACGATGTCGTCGCGCAGCTGGAAGTTCTCGCCGATCTTGGTCGGCGGCAGGTTGAGCCCTTCCTCGAACCGGGCGGTGGCCCCGATCGGCATGCCGCCGGGCTCGGAGGCGCCGGTTTCTGTGGTGTGGACCAGCGCGGCGGTCCAGGCGATGAGCTCGCCCCGGAAGAACACGGGCATCGCGACCAGCTGGTCCGGGTTGTGGATGCCGCCGTAGACCGCGTCGTTGGCGAACCACAGGTCCCCGTCCCTGATGCCCGGGTTGCCGCGGTAGTTGTGCAGGATGAACTTGATGACCAGCGGCGGGATCACGGCGTGCAGGTAGGTTCCGCAGGAGCCGTTCACCATGTCGCCGTCGGCGGTGAAGATGCCGACCAGGGAGTCCCCGGCGATGCCCATGGCGCTGCGGCAGGACCGGACGAACACCTCCATGCCCTCGTCGAGGATGTCGTTGGTCCGCTGGAAGCCGATCTCGAACTCGCCCAGGCCGAGCGTGCGCGCCGGTGCGCCGTCGCCGGCCGGGGCCGGGACGGGCTTGAGCCAGGCCAGCTTCTGTTCCAGCGTCGGGATCATCGCGCGCCTCCGTTCTGTGTCTCCTGCAGCGGGGCGGCCTTCAGCAGGCCGAGGCCGTGCCGGTCGATGGTGTAGCGCATGCCGGGCGGGACCACCACCGTGGTGAGCGGCGCCTCGACGATGACCGGCCCGTCGATCTGGTGGCCGGGCCGCAGCGCGTCCGCGCCGTAGACGGAGGTCTCGGTCCACCCCCGGCCGGGCCACCAGGCCGGCCGCTTGCCGGTCAGGGCCGCCCCGGCGTCCGCGGGCTGCACGGGGAGGTCAGGCAAGGCCGGCTTCGGGGTCGGCACGGTGACCTTCAGCACGAAGTTGTCCAGGTAGACGCCGCCGGGCTTGTTGACGACCAGGGGGCTGAAGGCCTCGGAGAACTCCCGCTCGAACGCGTCGTACAGCGCCTGGACGTCCTCGGGGCGGCGCAGGTGCAGGACCGGGCAGGCGGTGCGCTTCACGTTGACCTGCCCGCCGTAGAGCATGTCCAGCTCGAGGCTGAACACGGCCCGGTCCGCGGGCAGGCCCTCGGCCGCCAGATCGGCTCTGGCCTGCTCGGCCAGCTGGTCGACGACGCCGTTGAACACCCCGTACTCGGTGGTCAGCGCCTGGGTCATCGGCGCCATCACGATCATCCGGCGGGAGGTCTCGTAGACGTGGACGATGTCCATGATCGAAGACCCCAGGGCGCAGAACACCGGCGCGGTCGGGAAGATCACCGCCCCGGCCAGGTCGCCGAGGAAACCGGACACGTGGGTGGGCCCGGCCCCGCCGAACGCGAACAGCGCGAAGTCCTCCGGGTGGTAGCCGCGCAGGTGGATCTCGCGCTTGATGGCGCTGGACATATTCTGGTCCACGATGTGGCGGATCAAAGCGGCGGCCTGCTCGACGCCGATGCCCATCGGGTCGGCGATCTTCTCCCGGACGGCCCGCTCGGCCTTGTCGCGGTTCAGCGGCATCCGGCCGCCGTAGTAGGTCTCCGGGTTGATGTAGCCGAGCACCACATCGGCGTCGGTGACGGTCGGCTCGGTACCGCCCTGGTCGTAGCAGGCCGGGCCGGGATCCGAGCCGGCGCTGCGCGGCCCGACGTTGAGGTGGCCGCCCAGATCGTGGTTGATCCAGGCGATCGACCCGCCGCCGGCCCCGATCGACAGGGTCTGGAGCATCGTGATGCTGACCATCCAGCGGTCGATGATCGGGCGGAACTCATAGTTGCGGACGCTCTGGTCGACGACCAGGCCGATGTCGAAGCTGGTCCCGCCCATGTCACCGGCGACCACGTTCTTGTAGCCCAGCGAGGTCGCCAGGTGATAGGAGCCCATGAGCCCCGAGACCGGACCGCCGTTGTAGGTGCGGCTGGCGGTGGTCTTGAACACCTCACCGCTGCCGCCCGAATTATGGATCATCAGGAAGCTGCCCTTGTAGCCGAGCGTGCGCAGCCGGTCCCACATGGCCGACAGTTCGGTCTGCATCGACCGTTGCAGGTAGGCATCGAGCACCGCGGTCATGGTGCGCTCGTACTCGCCGAGCTTCGGCACGACCTGGTGAGACAGCACCACCGGCAGGTAGCCGATGTGATACTCCTTGTACTCCTCGCGGATGATCTCCTTGGCGCGTTCCTCGTGCCGGGGATTGGCGAAGCTCCACAGCAGCGAGACGACGATCGACCGGGCTCCGCGGTCCATCAGCACGCGGAGCTTGCGCCGCAGGTCATCTTCGTCCAGCGGGCGGATGACCCGGCCGGTCGAGTCGATGCGCTCCTTGACGCCGACGATCATCGTCCGCGCGATAAGCGGTTCCGGTTTGCGCTGCACGGCAAGGTTGCGGCGCTCGGCCAGGCGCGTCCCGTCGGTCCACTGGGCGCCGCGGCCGATGAGGATCGCGTCCTCGTGGCCCTCGGTGGTGATCAGCCCGACCCGCGGTCCACGGCGTTCGATGAGGCGGTTCATGGCCACGGTCGTGGAGTACCGGATGACATCGAGGCGCGGCAGCAGCGACTCGAGGTCCTGCCCGGCCTCGAGCGCGACCTCCTCGATCGCGTTGACGAAGCAGACCGACAGGTCATACGGGGTGGTCGGCGCCTTGCCGATCCAGCGCTGGCCGTCGAGGGTCAGCACGGCGTCGGTGAAGGTGCCGCCCACGTCGATGTCGGCGGAATTGAGCGAGGCGTCGGAAGCCACCCGTTCGGATGTCATCGCGCACCCCCGTCGCGGCCGGGAACGACCAGCCGCCCGTCCCGCACCTCGATCTCGCCTGCCGAGAGCCGCTGCTTCAGCCGGTCGATGTCGATGGAGATGTCAGGGGTTATCGGATGCCCCGGTGGCAGGTACTCCGTCTCCACCTGAACGCCGCACGACGGGCAGCAGAACTCGAGGATGCGGACCCACTCGGGATCGGGGGAGAAGGTGTAATCGCCCTCGATCAGCGGCGGGTGAATCTCCCGGGGGTCGCGGTCGTACACCAGGCAGCCCCGCTTGTACTCCTCGCGCGCGGAAATCAGCACCGCATCACAGCGGTTGCAGCGCCACACCTCCTCGTCCAGGTCCAGGTCGAGGTACTCCGTGAAACGCAGTCGCGCCGTCATTGCGCCTCCTCGCGGGCTGACTGAGTGCGCCGCAGCGCGGCGTCACCGAGGTCGTCGACTTCCAGCACCCAGCCGGGCGGGACCAGGCAGGTCATGCTGCCGCCGATCGCGAGGGCCGGGCCCTCGACGCGGCTGCCGGGGGGGAGGGCAGCCCAATCGTGCACCGGCGCCTGCGTGCTGCCGCCGTCGGCGAGCAGCAGCGTGCGGCGTGTCGGCT
>JBAUAY010001324.1:0-3815 GCA_049676235.1 Streptosporangiaceae bacterium | reverse complement strand
GACGAGGGCGGGGTGGCGCCGCTGACCCGCGTCGCCGCCGAGACGGGCCTGTCGCGGGAGTCCGTGCGCAAGTGGCGGGTCCGTTTCCTGGAGCGCCGGCTGGACGGGCTGGGGGACGCGCCGCGGCCCGGGGCAGCGCGGAAGATCACCGACGAGCAGGTGGAAGTGCTGGTCACGCGGACTCTCAGCGAGCGGGGGCCGGGGCAGGACAGTCACTGGTCGACCCGATCGATGGCCGCGGAGACAGGCCTGTCGCAGTCGTCGGTGTCGCGGATCTGGCGGGCGTTCGGCCTCAAGCCGCACGTCGTCGAGACCTGGAAACTGTCCACGGACCCGGAGTTCGTCGGCAAGGTCCGCGATGTCGTCGGCCTCTACATGAGCCCGCCGGAGAACGCCCTGGTCCTGTGCGTGGACGAGAAGTCGCAGATCCAGGCCCTGGACCGGACCGCGCCGTGCCTGCCGGTGCTCCCGACGACCCCGGCCCGGATGACGCACGACTACGTCCGCCACGGCACCACCAGCCTGTTCGCCGCCCTCGACCTGGCCAGCGGCTCAGTCATCGCCCAGCCCTACCGGCGGCACCGCAGCCAGGAGTTCCTGCGGTTCCTGAAGCTGATCGACACGGCGGTGCCGAAGGGCCTGGACCTGCACCTGGTCCTGGACAACTACGCGACCCACAAGACGCCCGCGATCCACCAGTGGCTTCTGAAGCACCCGCGGTTCCACCTGCACTTCACCCCGACCAGCTCGAGCTGGATGAACCTGGTCGAGCGCTGGTTCGCCGAGCTCACCAACCGCAAGCTCCGCCGCTCAGCCCACCGCAGCGTCACCGAGCTCGAGACCGACATCCGCAAGTGGATTAACGAGTGGAACAAGAACCCGAAGCCATTCGTCTGGACCAAGACCGCCGACGAGATCCTCGAAACCCTCGCCGCTTACTGCCAACGCATCATCGACTCAGGACACTAGTGTCGCGTGATCGTGGATGCCTGACGGGCGATCGAGCCAGAGGCTCCCGTTCTCGCAGGTCATGCGCCTGCCGCGGCAGAACGCGGTCAGGCCGGGGGCGCCACTGATCGCGGGCCCGACGATGGGAATCACAAAACCCAGTTTCATCACGAAGAATCTCCTCGGACCCTGGGGTCTCAGGCGGTGAATTCGCTGACGCCGAGGGCGAAGTCCCAGTGGCCGACCCCGTTGCCGGCCAGGCCCACCGTCACCAGGCCCATCCCTTCAACCCAGTGCGCCATTTTCAGGCCGCCGACGTCCAACGGGCGCAGCCCCAGGCTCTCGACGAAGACCGCCAGATCCGCCTTGGCCTGCGCATTGTCGCCGGCCATGAAGACGTTGGGCCGGCCCTTCTCCAAGACATTGCGGAAGATGGTGTTGAACGCCTTGATCACGCTGGCGCCGGCCGGCGCCACCTTGGCAACCTCCGCCGCGATCGAGGTTTCCTCGCTGTGGGCCAGTCCGTCGAACGTGGCGTTGAAGGGGTTGCTGATGTCGACGATGACCTTGCCCGCGAGAGCGTCTGCGTACTCGGCGACGACCGGAACGACGCTGGCGAACAGCAGGGCCGTGATGACGATGTCCCCAGCCGGGACGGCACCCCACGTCCCCGTCGTCGTGCCGCCGCCCAGAGCCTTGGCCAGGTCATCGGCCTTGGACTGATCGCGTCCCATGACCTCGACGGTGTTGCCGCCCGCCACCGCGAGCGTGCCGATGGTCTGGGCCATGTTCCCGGTGCCGATGAGGGTGATGCTGCTCATGAGGGGTGCTCTCTCCGTGTGGTTGTGGGGTGTGCCCGCGCGGCATTCCTGGTGCGTGGGTCAGAGGGCGGTGGTGCCGCCGTCGGCGACCAGTTCCAGACCGTTGACGTAACTGGAGTCATCGGAGGCCAGGAACAGGGCGACGGTGGCGATTTCTTCGGGGCGGGCCATCGTTCCGCGAGGGATGAGGGCCTCGAATGCGGCCTTGGTCGCCTCGTCGAACAGTTCTTCCTGCTTAGCCGTGCCGACCTGGCCCGGAGTCAGGACGTTCACCCGGATCTTGCGGTCGCGCAGTTCGTTGAGCCAGACGCGGGCCCAGGCCTGCTGGACGGCTTTGCTTCCCGCGTAGATGCTCCAGCCGGGGAAGCCGCCGAGCGAGGCGTTGGATCCGGTCATGAAGATCGAGCCGTTGTCGTTCATCAGCGGTAGCGCCTTCTGCACGGTGAAGAAGGTGCCGCGCGAATTGAGCGAGAAGGCGCGGTCGAACTGCTCTTCGGTGACCTCGCCGAGGACGGCGGGTTCGCCCATCCCGGCACTGGCCCACAGCACGTCGATCGAGCCCTTCTCCCGCTTGACGGTGTCGTACAAGCGGTCCAGGTCGGCCAGTTCGGACGCGTCACCCTGGACGGCGGTGACGTTGCGGCCGATCACCTTGACGGCCTCGTCCAGTGCATCCTGCTTCCGGGCCTGGATGAAGACGTACGCCCCCTCCTCGACGAACAGCTTGGCGCCGGCCAGGGCCAGGCCAGTGGATGCGCCGGTGATTACCGCCACCCTGCCATCGAGCTTGCCCATGATCACTCCCGTTGAATTGATGAGTATCCGAAGCAGGCCGGTTCTATGTACACCAGGCTGTGCACTTAACTTAGCGCCAAGGCTGGTCGGACGCAAGCTATGTAGACCGATCCGTACCGAACGTCTATGCTCTGGGCATGACGGAGTTGGAGAAGGGCCCACAGGGCGTGCGCCGCGGCCGGGGCGCCCGCGAGCGCATCCTCGGCGCGTCCCAGCAGCTGTTCCGTGATCAGGGCATCAACCGCACCGGCATGGACCAGCTCTGCGCCGTGGCCCAGGTGTCCAAGCGCACGGCCTACCAGCACTTCACCAACAAGGACGAACTCGTCGCCGAGTACCTGCGCCGGTTCGATCCCGACGTCATGCCCAGAGTGTTCGACCGCACCGACCTCACCCCCCGCGAACGACTCCTCGCCGCCTTCGAGATGCCCGCCTCCACGCCGCTGTGTCCCTACATCGCGGCGGCCGTCGAACTCCACGACCCCGAACACCCCGCATCCGAGTACGCACGCGACTACAAGACCGCCATCGCCGCGCGGCTCACCGAAACCGCCCGCGAAGCCGGCGCCACCCACCCCGAACAGCTCGGCGAGCAACTGGCGCTGCTGATCGACGGCGCCTCGGCCCGCACCCGAGTCCTCAACAGCGATTCCTTCCCCGCCGCCGCCGCCATCGCCGCCGTCCTCATCGACAGCGCCATCCCCGCGTCATCTGCCCGGCAACCCAGTGACCGCGGAACGTGAGCAGGGCGTTTACCGTCGGTTCTCGTCGATCCCTCGGTGCAGGCCCGCGCGCTGGGGAACGAAGAATGCCTCGATGCCTCTGCCCGAAATCGATTTTCGGGTCAGTTACGTGGAATCAAGGACCGGGCAGCGGAATGCTCCGCTACGGTCTGGCCGGTAACTGGTGTGTAGGGAACCGAGATAGATAAGCATTCGGTGCTCTACATGAGCAGCACATGAGCAGTGAGCGGGTAGTTGAGCACTGACGGCTTCACGGTTACCGGCTGTTACGGCATGGTGGTTGCGACCGACGGGTCCGTGACTATCCTGGCCGACCTGCGCCGACGATGGCCGGCCGGGCTAGCCGGGATCGCCGCCGTTAAGGTCAGGGCCCGGCTTCGGTGCTGCGGCGTGGGTGTTGCATCGGGCATGCCGTCGGCTCGGTGGCTGTGGTGCCGTTGTCAGGTGGCCGCGCGCTGCATTGCGGGTTCTGCTTGTTCGTGCGTGGCGGCGGCGACCGCGCAGGCGG
>JBAUAY010001323.1:0-3253 GCA_049676235.1 Streptosporangiaceae bacterium | reverse complement strand
CGTAGTGCTCGCGCAGGTTCTCCTCGTGCCGCACCTCGAACCCGGCGTCGTGCATGAGCGAGATCAGGTAGCCGGGTCCCTCGAGTTCGCCGTCGGGGAAGACGTACCGGTTGATGAACCCGCGCTTGCGGATGGCGGGCTCGATGTTGTCCGGCCGGGTGATGCAGTGGTTCAGTAGCCGCCCGCCGACCTTCAGCTTCCGGAACAGGAACGAGAAGTACGAGGGCAGGTTCGCCTTGCCGACGTGTTCGGTCAGGCCGATCGAGCTGACCGCGTCGAAGCCGGTCTCCGGTACGTCGCGGTAGTCCAGATGCCGCACCTCGGCGAGCCCGGACAGCCCCTCGCGCTCGATCGCGGCCTGGGCCCACGCGGCCTGCTGGGCGGACAGCGTGACGCCGAGTGCCTTGACGCCGTACTCCCGCGCCGCGTGCATCACCATCCCGCCCCAGCCGCACCCCACGTCGAGCAGCCGCATGCCCTCGCTCAGCCCCAGCTTGCGCGCGACCAGGTCGAACTTGTGCGCCTGCGCCTCTTCCAGGGTCGCGTCCTGGTGGGGGTAACAGGCGCAGGTGTACGCCATCGACGGCCCGAGCACCCACTCGTAGAACCGGTTGGACACGTCGTAGTGATGGGAGATGGCCTTGGCGTCGCGGGTCTTGGAGTGCATTCGGCCGGTCAGCCAGCGGCGGGTTTGCGTGACTTCCTGCGGCGGCGGCGGCATCCGGTGCAGCAGCAGCTTCGGGCCGCCGAGGGCCTGCAGCAGCCGCAGCTTCTCCGCCATGGTCAAGTCGATGGACTGGGCCTTGGTCATCCTGGCCAGGGCCTCGTACATGTCCCCTTCGACGTCCAGCTGCCCGGCCACGTAGGCCCGGGCCAGCCCGAGCTCACCCGGTGCCTGGGCCAGGTAGGCCACGGCCGCCGGCGAGCGGACAGTGATCTTCACCGGAGATCCGGCCGCGCCGGCATGGCTGCCGTCATAGGCCGTGAACTCCACCGGGGCTTCGGGCCCCGCCAATGCCTCGAAGACCTCCGCCAGTGCCATCCCTTGCGTTCCTTCCTGTCGTCCGATACCTCAGCGTCCCTTGACGCACTTCTCATACAGGCCGAGCAGCCGGCCCTCGCCGTCGTAGGCGTGCTTGAGCGCGCGGTACGCCTCGCCGTTGTACTGCCGGTAGAACTCGTCCTCGGCGTAGAACGACGTGGAATACAGCGACTTGTGCCCGTCCAGCCTCGCGACTTCGTCCTCGACGAGGCGGTTGTGGTAGCCGTCCGCCCGGCCGGCAGGCAACGGCACAGTCCCCCAGAACCCGAAGTTCACGTACACCTCGCCGGGCCGTAGAGGATAAAGAGGCCAGATCCGCTCGCCGCGCAGTCGCAGCGGGCACATCCACACCGGACTCATTCCCACATTTTCCTGGAAAAATCGCAGGAACTCGGCACCACGTTCGACCGGGATCTCCACGTCCTGGATGACCGCCTCCCGTGCCGGTAGGTGCCGCCGCGCGGTCATGAGGTCGGAGAGGCCGTACCGGCGGTCCAGGGCGACCAGCTTGCGGTAGACGTCCGAGCGCCGGTAACGACGCGGCCACGTCCTCCTGACCAGCGGTTTCTGTACCCCGAAGGGTCGCGAGCACCAGAACCAGTCGGTGTCCCAGCGCCACAGGTAGTCGCGGATGGTCAGGAAGTCCTCCTTCTCCCGCCTGACCGACTCGTAGTAAATCTGCTGCCCGGTGAAGTCGCTGCGCCACGGCGCCACGTCGCTGAACGCCCCGACGGTGAGGTAAAGCTCGTCGGGCGCGAACGCGGTGCCGTCGACGAAATCCGCCCGGTGGCCGCGGAAGCTGCCTTCCGCGGCGATCTGGCTGATCGCGTCCATGCAGGCTTCCGCGGTGTCGAACGGGAAGTGGCAGATGTGCACGAACGGCTGGACCGGCTCGAGTTCGATGGTGAGGGACAGCGAGTAGCCCAGCGTCCCGTAGGAGTTCGGGAAGCCGCGGAACAGATCGGCATGCTCGTTGTCGTCGGTGGCGCGGATGACGCGGCCGTCGCCGGTCAGGATCTCCATCTCGGTAACGGACTCGTGGGGCATGCCGTTACGCAGCGAGGTGGACTCGATGCCGAGCCCGGTGACCGCGCCGCCGAGGGTGATCGTCTTGAGCTGGGGCACGACGAACGGCATCAGCTGATGCCTGAGCGTCGCGTCGCACAGGTCCTCATAGGTGGTCATGCCCCCGACCCGTGCCGTCCTGGTGTCGGGATCAACGCACAGCACGTGGCCGAACGCGGAAACGTCCAGACCCGGGCCGCCCTGAGCGGTGGCGCGCTGGCTCTTTGGGGTCTTCGGGTCCGCGTCGCGAAACCTGAACAGGTTGGACGTGCGCTTGGCCAGCCGCACCGGCGCCCCCGGCGGCAGGGCCGCGTAGGCCTCACGCAATCGGGCCACCTCGGCCTCATGCGCGTCGGCAGTCATGCGGGCATCCACCACGGGCATCCTTCCGGTTTGACGGCTGTCACCCATCATGGAAACGGCCGAGGCGGGCAAACGGGCGAGATCCGTACCGAACTGGACGAACGCCTCAGGCAGTGTATCTCGCCCACAGGGGCCTCTCCCTGGGCCATGGCCTTGACCTCATTGTTCGCCCACCGGGTCCGGGTCGTGGACGTCTGGGTCCGGTTCGTGGTCATGGCTCTCCGCCAGGTCGTCCTCTTCGGCGTCGTCGTAGCTGGCGGCCACCTCTTCCGGGGTCATCGGCAGCCTGGCCAGCGACGGAGGCGCCCCGGCACTGATCACCTGCCGGAGCAGCAGGGCCATCGAGTACCTGGGCTCGTCGGCGATGGCCCGGTCGAGCGCGACGTTCGCGAGCGCTCCGTCTCCGGCCTGCCAGGCCACGAAGGCGAGCAGGGCGGCGGGTGCGGCCACGTACCCGGGCTGCGCCCGCCGGGTCACGTCGATCCACAGCCGCCGGTGCGCGTCCTGGTAAGCCGGGTCCATCCGGGCCCAGGCGTCGTCCCTGACCCGCAGGTCACGCAGCGCCACCGTGAGCCACGCGATCTGATAGTCCGTGGTGTACTTGCCGCCGGCGCGGTAGGTGGCGATCATGGCGCCCACCGCGTTCAGCCCCTCGGCGGCGATCAGCCGCCGCGCGGCACCGATGCGGGGAGACTTGCGGACCTTCGCCAGCAGTTGGCCGACGTGCCGTTCGGCCCGGCGGGTGGCCTGCCGCATGGACTCCGCGGCGAGGCCGCCGAGCGG
>JBAUAY010001322.1:0-1597 GCA_049676235.1 Streptosporangiaceae bacterium | reverse complement strand
GTCCTGGCGCGATCAAGGCGCAGCCGTCCGGACCGACGGCGAGGCAGGACCAGGGTCGCCGCGCCCGCCACTACCGCGGCGAGGAGCCTGATGAGCCTCATGCCGGCCGGGCTGCGCGCATCCGCAGGGTGATCCGCTGCCGTGCCTCGAGCACGCCGGGCTGACCGAGGAACATGGCGTCAAGGACGCCGAGCGACTGCCGGATTTCGGTCCAGCGGCTGGGTGTCAGGGGCGGCGGTGCGCCGTAACCGTACATCTGCCGGGCCCAACGCGGGAGCACGGCGATCGCGGCGTCGCGGACATCCTGCCAGATCTCCGCGGTGTCCTCGTCCAGACCCGGCGGATCGAGCAGGTAGCCCATTGATTCGGCGGCTGCTGGCGTGCAGCGCAGGGTCGGCCGGACCGACGCGATGTACAGGTCAAGCTCCGGGACGCTGGACGGCACCAGGTGGCGGGGCACGCCGGTGAGCTCGGCGGCGGTCACCATTTCCGCGACGTAGCGATTGCTGTCCGCGGCAGAAAGCGCCGTCCCGACCAGGCTTCCGGCGGCCAGGACGGAGTCGACCAGCGCCCCGTGTACCCACAGCAGGAGAGCGGGATCGCCCGCCGCGTACGGCCGGCCGGTAACCGGGTCGGTGCCGCGGACGTGATCGTGGATGCGCCGTACTCGGGCCGCGGCTTGCCTGGCCGCGGCCCGCTCGCCGAAGGTGACCGTGGCGAGGTACGCCGTGGTGGCGGCGAGCCTGCCGACGGGATCGCGGCGCCAGCCACTGTGCTGATCGACCCCGGCCATCGCCAGCGGGTGCAGGGCCTGCATCAGCAGGGACCGCAGGCCCGCCACCGGCGAGGCCAGGTCGGCGCTCAGCCGCCAGGTAACACTGGCGGGCCCGAAAAGGCCGTCGTCCCCGGTGCCTCCCGGCACACCCGACGCATACGCAGCCGCCGAGCGTTCGATAAGGCCAGTGGCGGTCGCGTACAGATCCGCCGTGTCAGTCAAGCTAACCAGCTCCTTCGCAGGCGCCGCAGCGCCCGACTCGGTCATCTTCGCCATCGTCCGGTCGAGCCTGATCAGGTTTGATCGACAGCCCTGAGCCGGCTCATCTACTAACACGGATAGGAGATAATGACTGTTCACGGCGGACGGCTGACGATCAGATGCTCGCGGCGGCCGCCCGCGACGACCGTGCCGGACAGGAGGCACTGCCCTAGCCGGCGGACTGCGTCCCCCGCCGGCGCTCCGCCAGGATCGCCAGCCTTTGCAAGATGGCGGCCGACGGCTCTCCCGTCGCCTCATGCAGCTCGTTCAGCAGCACCACGGAGATCACGTGCAGGCCGGCCATGAAGTCCCCCAGACCGTCCGCGTCCATGGGAGTGAGCGCATCTGCCGCCCACGCTTCCAGCTCGGGTGAGTCCAGGCCCGCGGTGAGCAGCGCGATCGCCAGTTGCATGGCGGCGGCCATGGTCTCGCCGGGCGCGGCCTGGACCGGCGCGGCCTGGACCGGCGAAGTCTGGTCATCGCCGGTGTCTGATTCTGGCGCGCGCAGGGGTCCGGGGTCCGGGCGGCGGCGTGGCCGCCAGCGGCGGCGTCGGGTCGGGG
>JBAUAY010001321.1:0-2731 GCA_049676235.1 Streptosporangiaceae bacterium | reverse complement strand
GTGGCCAGGGGCGTCACCATGCACGGGTTCGCGCTGAACGCCGACTGCGACCTGTCCTGGTACGACCGGATCGTCCCGTGCGGAATCCGCGATGCCGGGGTGAGCACGCTGTCCGCCGAGACAGGCCAGGACATCACCGTGGCCGAGGTGACCCCCGTGATGGAACGCCACCTCGCCGACGTCCTCGGGTATCGCACCTGGCGGTACGTCTACGACCCCGAGGTGCTGACTGGCCCGCGCCCGGAAGCACCCGCCGCAGTGCCGCTGGCGAGCCGCTGAGTCACCCCGGCCGGAGCACCTCGCCGAACCCGGCGTCTAGGCACATCGTCCGTCGTCCTCATGATCATGTCCCTGCCCTGACGGCCATGGGCTGGCAGCGACATACCCTGGAGGGGTGGTACTCGCACCCGAGGGTCGGCGCATGCTCCGCCTCGAAGCCCGGAACAGCCAGGTCCCGATCGAGCGGAAGCCGCCGTGGATCAAGACCAGGCTCCGCACGGGCCCGTCGTACACCCAGCTCAAGACCCTGGTCCGCACTGAAGGCCTGCACACGGTCTGCGAGGAAGCCGGCTGCCCGAACATCTTCGAGTGCTGGGAGGACCGCGAGGCGACCTTCCTCATCGGCGGCGACCAGTGCACCCGGCGGTGCGACTTCTGCCAGATCGACACCGGCAAGCCGCTGCCGCTCGACGAGGGCGAGCCGCGCCGGGTTGCGGAGTCCGTCGCCGCCATGGGCCTGAAGTACGCGACCGTGACCGGCGTGGCGCGCGACGACCTAGCCGACGGCGGCGCGTGGCTGTACGCGCAAGTCTGCCGCGAGGTTCATGCCGCCATCCCCGGCTGCGGCGTGGAACTGCTCATTCCCGACTTCAACGCCGAGCCGGGCCGGCTGGCGCAGGTTTTCGGCGCCCGGCCGGAAGTCCTCGCTCACAACATCGAGACCGTGCCGCGGATCTTCCGGCGGATCAGGCCCGGCTTCCGGTACTCGCGCTCGCTCGACGTGCTGCGCGCGGCCCGCGAGGCGCGGCTGGTCACGAAGTCCAACCTGATCCTCGGGCTGGGCGAGGAACGGCACGAGGTCACCGAAGCCATGAAGGACCTGCGGGCCGCCGGCTGTGACCTGCTGACCATCACCCAGTACCTGCGGCCGACGCCACGGCACCATCCGGTGGAACGCTGGGTCAAGCCCGAGGAGTTCGTGGAACTGCGCGAGGAGGCGCTGGAACTCGGGTTCGCGGGCGTAATGTCCGGGCCGCTGGTGCGGTCCTCCTACCGTGCGGGGCGGCTGTACGCACAGGCCATCGAGCAGCGGGCGGCCTCAGCCCCGGCACGGTGAGTGGCTCAGGGGCGCTGCGGACTGCCGCGGGCCCAGCTTCTGGTCAGCCGGATTTGCGGGTAACGGCGCTGGTTTCGGGTAGTGCGGATTTCAGGTAGCCCGGCGGTTTCTGTCCGGGGCGGCTTGACCGTATGCTGCGGAGCATGGCACGCATGTCGAGGAAGTCTGGGGCCGCTGACCCGGCCCTCACGAGGGATACCGCCGAGGACCTGGCCAAGGCCGGCCGGCTGAAGCAGATCCGCATGGTCGCCGGCCTGGTGCACAAGGAAAACCCGAGGGCGATGCCCATCGTCATCGGCAGCGGCGTCGGCACGCTGGTGATCTTCGTGGTCATCGGGTTGCTCATCGGCCCGGCCGCGTTGCTCATCCCCCTGGGCGTGCTGCTTGGCGTGCTGGTCTCGACGATCTTGTTCGGCAGGTTCGCGCAGGCCGCGCAGTACTCGGCCATCGAAGGGCAGCCGGGCGCGGCCGCCGCCGTGCTAGAGAACATGCGCGGCAACTGGACGGTGACCCCGGCGATCGCCGCCAACAGGAACATGGACGTGGTGCACCGGGCCGTGGGCCGGGCGGGCGTCATCCTGGTCGGCGAGGGCTCTCCCACCCGGCTGGCCAGCCTGCTCGCCGCGGAGAAGAAGCGCGTCGCCCGGGTGGCCTACGAGGTGCCCATCATCGAGTTCCAGATCGGGAACGGTGAGGGGCAGGTCCCGATCAACAAGCTGCAGCGGAAGATCATGCGGCTGCCGCGCCAGCTCAAGCCGGACGCGGTCAGCGACATCAACCACCGGCTCAAGGCGCTGCAGCCGTCCTTGCAGGCGCCCAAGGGACCGCTCCCGAGGAACATCAGGCAGCCCAAGATGCCCAGGCCGAAGGCTCGCTAAGCCTAAGATCCCGAAGGCAGGAGGGTGGCCCTGGGGCCAGCCTTAGGCCGCCGGTCTGCGGCTAGAGCCGGCCTGCGGCTAGAGCCGGACGACGATGGTGTCTGAGGCGCGGTCGTGCAGGCCGCGCAGGTCCCGGTCGGTCAGCAGCGGCGGGATCACAGTAAGCAGGATGGCTGTCCGGACCAGGGACCACCAGAATCCGACCAGGCCGCCGTTGGTCCGCATCGTCTTGATGCCGACCAGCCGCTTTCCGACGGTAAATCCGGTTGTTGCGGTGAGCACGTAGACCTCTACCGCGAAGACGGCGATGGTCCAGAACTGCGAACCGGTGAGCCAGTACGCGATGAGCATGCTGAGCAGCCAGTCGATCAGTAGCGCCAGCACTCGGCGGGGCATGCTGGCCACCGATCCGGAGCCGCGCGCCGGCAGGCCGAACCGCTGGCCTGGATAAGCCTCCGGCTGGCCGGCCGCGGGCGGGGCAGTCAGCTGCGTGGTGCCCGCCGAGGCAGTCCTGGCC
>JBAUAY010001320.1:0-2265 GCA_049676235.1 Streptosporangiaceae bacterium | reverse complement strand
GCCCAGGAGCGGGATTTCGCGCAGTACCTGCGGGTGCGCGAGGACGCTGAGCGGTTCGGGATGCCGCTGATCGTGTGGTCTTACCCGCGCGGCGCCGCGATCGACGCCAAGGGCGGCCGGGACAGCTTCTACGCGGTCGACTACGCCGCGCGGACCGCCAGCGAGCTGGGCGCCGACCTGGTCAAGGTGAACTTCCCCCAGCCTGCCAAGCAGTCAGGCGTACCGGAAGCCTACCGCCGCGAAACCTCCCCGCAGCAAGCCATCAACGCCGTGGTCCGGTCGGCTAACCGGACGCTGCTGCTGGTCTCCGGCGGCGAGCACGCCGGCGATGAGGCCATGCTCGAGAAGGCGCGCCAGTCGATGGAAGCCGGCGCCACCGGCCTGATCTTCGGCCGCAACGTCTTCCAGCGAAGCCACGACGACTCGCTCGGGCTCGTCGCCCGGCTCAAGGACATCCTCGCCAAGTATCCTTCCTGACCCTGGCCGGACCGGGAGGTCGCGGTGGCAGTTGCCGTCTCCAGCCCTGAGGCGGGGGTCGCCGTCCCGTCTCCTGTGACGGCAACGGCGGCCGCCGCGCTCCCGGCCCTTGACGTACTCGCCCAGCTGCGGACCAGTACCGGGGGCTTGGCGGAGGATGAGGCGTCCCGGCGGCTGCGGGCGGTCGGCCCGAACGCGGTGCGCTCGCACCGGGCGCGAGCGCTGCCGGTCCTGGCCAGCCAGCTACGGTCGCCGTTGCTGCTCCTGCTGGCGGCTACGGCCGCAGCGTCGGCTTTCCTGGGTCAGTCGAGCGACGCGGTGATCATCGGGGTCATCTTGCTGGCTTCGGTGGGCCTGGGATTCGTCAATGAGTACAAGGCGGCGAAGACCGCCGAGGCGCTGCATTCCAGCATCCGCCACCGCTGCCTGGTGCTGCGGGACGGCCACCCGCAGCTGGTGGACGTGACCGAGCTGGTGCCGGGCGACGTGGTAGAGCTGCAGCTTGGCCAGGTGGTACCCGCCGACGTGCGGCTGCTGGCGGTCGCGGGGCTGGAGTGCGACGAGTCGGTACTGACCGGGGAGTGACTGCCGGCGGAGAAGTCCCCGGCACCAGTCGCCGGCGGGAGCCCGCTGGCCGAGCTCACCAGCTGTGCGCTGATGGGCACCATCGTCCAGGCTGGCTCGGGCTCCGGTGTGGTCGTCGCGACCGGCGGTGACACCGAGTTCGGGCGGATCGCCCTGGACCTGGGGCAGCGGCAGCCCGAAACCGAGTTCCAGGCCGGGCTGCGCAGGTTCTCGATGCTGCTGGTCGAGGTGGCCGGCGGGCTGACCACTGCGATCTTCATCATCAACGTCGCGCTGCACAAGCCGGTGATCGACGCGCTGCTGTTCTCGCTGTCGATCGCGGTGGGCATCTCGCCGCAGCTGCTCCCGGCGGTCGTCTCGACCAGCCTGGCGGCCGGGGCGCGGCAGCTGGCCCGGCGCAAGGTGCTCGTCAAGCGGCTGGTCTGCATCGAAGACCTGGGGGACATCGATGTACTGTTCACCGACAAGACCGGCACCCTGACCGAAGGCAACCTGCGGTTCATGCGTTCGCTGGGGCCTGACGGCAAGGCCGATGACGAGCCGCTGTTGCTGGGGCTGCTGTGCAACGAGGCAGTGGTGGAGAACGGCCGGGCGGCCGGCGGCAACGCTCTCGATGTCGCGCTGTGGGACTCGCCCGCCGCCCAGCGGCAGGCGAGCAGGGTAGCGCGCTGGAACCGGCTTGCCACCTTGCCGTTCGATCACGAGCGGCGCCTGGTATCGGTCCTGGCCGAAGACGACCGCGGCGACCGGGTGATCATCACCAAGGGCGCGCCGGAGGGACTGCTGGACCGGTGCGCTGATGTGCCCTCGCCGGCCCGCGCCGTCCTGACCGCGGAGTTCGCGGCCGGCAACCGGGTGATCTGCGTGGCGACCCGCGACGCGCCGGGCCTGTCCTCGCTCACCCCGGCGGACGAACACGGCATGCGCTTCCGCGGCGTCCTGGTCTTCCTCGACCCGCCCAAGCCTGACGCTCGCGGCGCGCTGGCCCGGCTCGCCGGCCTCGGGGTCACGGTCAAGGTCCTCACCGGCGACAATCCAGCCGTGGCGGCTAAGGTCTGCGCCGACCTCGGCCTGCCGCCCGGCCAGGTGGCGACCGGAGCGGACATCGATGCGGCGGGAGATCAGCTCGGCGCACTGCTCGCCCGGACCACGATCTTCGCCCGGGTCAGCCCCGAGCACAAGGCCCAGATCGTGCGCGTCCAG
>JBAUAY010001319.1:0-3123 GCA_049676235.1 Streptosporangiaceae bacterium | reverse complement strand
CGTGGGCCCTGCGCGGCGGGTCCCGGCTGGCGCGCCGGCCGGTGGCCGATCCCGGCCAAGTCATCCGGGTCTGGGCCGGGCGGCTGGGTGAGCTGCAGCTTTCTCTGGCGGGCTGGACGATGGTGATCGTCCTGGCGGTGGGGAACTGGCTGGCGGGCGCGGCGGTGCTGGCCGTGGGCATCCTCTCCGTCGGGGGCCGCGGTGCCCTGGCACGGTCTGCTGCTGGCCTATGGCGCGGGGATTGCCGTGCAGAGCTTCTCCGTCACCCCCGGCGGGCTCGGCGTCACCGAGGGAACGCCTAGCCTGGCGCTGATCGCCGCCGGGATGCGGGCCAGCCGGGCGCTGGCCGCGGTGCTGCTTTACCGCCTGGTCAGTTTCTGGCTGGTTGCCCTAGCCGTATGGCTGATCCTGATCTGGCTGCGCCACCCCTGGCGGCACGCCGGCGCCCGGGAGACCAGGACACAGCCATGACCGCTGACGGCGTACCGTCTGCCCTACCGATTCACGTTCCGACCGCTGCAGCGAGCCGAGCGTGCTCGCGGAGGAAGGCGCCGGCCCGGGTCAGCGCGGCCTCGCCCTCATCCAGGATGGCGGCGTACGCCTGGAACACGTGGGGCACGCCCGGTACCACGTCCAGGGTGACCGCGACGTCGTCGCGGGCGGCGCAGGCGGTGAGCCGGATCGCGTCGTCGAGGAGGATCTCATGCGATCCGGCCTGGATCAGCAGCGGGGGCAGGCCGACGAGGCTGCCGTAGACCGGGCTCACCGCGGGGTCGCAGGCGTCCGTGCCGTTGAGGTAGTCAGGGGCCCGGATGCGGACGGCCTCGGCGGTGATGATCGGGTCGACATCAGCCTTGGCCTTGATGCTGTCCCCGGTACCGGCCAGGTCGGCCCACGGCGACATCAGGACCGCCGATGCCGGCTGGGGCAGGCCGGCCCGCTGGATGGCCGCCAGGGTCACTACGGCCAGGGTGGCGCCGGCGGATTCTCCGGCCAGCGCGAGGCGGGCGACGTCCTGGCCGCCGTCAAGCAGGGCCCGGTAGGCGGTCATGGCGTCGTGCGGGGCGGCGGGGTAGGGGTGCTCGGGCGCGAGCCGGTAGTCGACCGTCACCACCTGCATGCGCGCCTGGCGCGCCAGGTCACAGGCCAGGCCCACCGAGGCTGCTGCCGAGCCGATGGCGAAGAACCCGCCGTGGAAGTACAAGATGACGCCGTCGGTGGTGGTGCCGGGAATGCCGACGCGGATGACCGGCACGCCGCCCAGCTGCCCGGGGGTGGTGACGACGTCGGCGGGCACCGGGGCGGCGGAGACCATCTTCTCGAACAGCGGCCGCTGCTCACGCAGGTCACCCGCCGGGTCGAACGGCGACGCGCGCAACATGCTCTCGACCGCCTCACGCTGCTGCTGGGTCATGAGTCTCTCTCCTGTCTCGTCCGTTCACTGATGGCAGTCTCGGATTCGCCAGGGTGAGCAGGCGTCACCCCATTAGCGTGATCGTGGCGGCCGGAAGCCGTGTCCGTTCGGAATCAGAAGAATCAAGACACCATCCCGAACGGACACGGGTGGCTGTGCTCCCGCCGCCCTCTGGCGAGCAGCGGGGACGGCTGGGTGAGGGCGGTCACCGGTACCGGCACGGCGCGCCGATGCCTACCGAGCAGCGGGGCGGGGATGCGTTTAGCGAGCGCGGCGGGCGGAGGGTGCGAGCAGGCCCAGGTCGCGGGCCCGGGTGACGGCCTCGGCCCGGCGGTGGGTGCCGATCTTGGCGTACAGGTTGCGCACGTGGGTCTTGACGGTGTTGTGCGAGACGTACAGTTCGGCGGCGATTTCCGGCCCGGTCAGGTTGGTCGGCAGGTAGCGCAGCACGCGCAGCTCGCTCTCGCTCAGCGGCTCGATCGGCAGCCGGGGCCCGGCGGGCGGCGCGGGCCTGTTTCCGGCGAGCAGGCTGAGGATCTCGGCGATCAGCGCAGCGTGGGTGGTGCGGTGCCGGACGTGGCGTTCCAGCAGGCCCGGTACCGGGTTCACCAGGAACCACAACAGCGCGCCGTCGGGCTCGGCCCGGTCCAGCGCGCGCTCCAGGGCCCGGCCGGCGGCGCCTTCGTCGCCGAGCGCGTCCCGGGCGATCGCCTCCAGCAGGAACGCCTGAATCAGCCAGGTCGGCCAGATCAGCGGGGCGGAGCCGTCCAGGACCGGGGCGAGCACAGCGGTCGCGGCGTGCGGGTCGTCCTGGGCGAGCCGCAGCACCGCGGTGGCAATACATAGCTCCCCGCAGTCGCATTCGTGATCGTCGTATCTGGCGAGGGCCTGCTCGGCACGCTCGATCTCGCCGAGACGCACCTGGATTTGCAGCTGGAATGCCCGCATTGCCATGGTGAGCGGGTTCGGTGCGGCGAGGAGGCCGGCCAGCGGTTCCGCGGCGCGCAAGGCGGCTAGTGCCTCAGCGTCGCTGCCGTGCGCCAGCTCAAGATCCCCGCGGACGGAGAGGATCAACAGCCCTGCCGCGGGTTCGGCTTCCGCCCTGACGGTACGCTCGGCGCGCTGGATCCAGGGTTCTGCCTCCTCGGGCCGTCCCTGCAGCGCCAGCACGTCTGCGAGCATCACGGATGCGATGCCGACGGCCGGCTCGTCGGTCCAGCCGTGCCGCCGGGCCAGCTCAATCGCCTGCATGCCGCGCTCCGCCACCCGCGCAAATGAGCGATGGATCCCGGCCGACGCCTGGTAGGCCAGGCCGGTGAACTCGAGAAACGGACGCCCGATCTGGCGCGCCAGCGCGACGCCGTGTTCCAGGTGCCGATCCGCGTCCTCAAACCTGGCCGCCCGCAACTCGGCGCTGCCCAGGCTGATCAGGGCGAGGGCGCGCAGGTCCTCACCCAGGGCGGGCTGCGCCGGGTCCGGGACCTCGGCCATCGCCCCCAGCCGCCGTGCCTCCTCCACGGCCGTCGACAGGTCCGCCCGCTGGCGGGCCAGCAGCAACCGGGCGACTCCGAGCAGCAGCTGCGCCCGGGCGCGCCGGGCCTCCGGTACCGACGCCATTCCGCGCTCCGCCAGGCGCAAGTACCGCTCCGCCGCCTCCACCGATCCGCGCACCAGCTCATCCGCCGCGGCCACCGCCGCGAGCTGGGCAT
>JBAUAY010001318.1:0-2785 GCA_049676235.1 Streptosporangiaceae bacterium | reverse complement strand
GGCCTCCACCGCGAGAGTGCTCGCGCCGGCCGAGCGCAGCGCGCGGCTGACGCCGGCCAGCCCGTGCGCGAAGCCGGCGCAGATGACGATGTGCTCGGGATCGGCGGTCACCCCCCGCGCCCGGGCTAGGTAGTCCGCCAGGGCCGCCCGCAACGGCGGGACCCCGCGCGGGTCCGGGTAGCCGAGCAGGTGATCGGGGGTGGTCGCGAGGACCTTGCGGGTCGTCGCGAGCCAGGCCCGGCGCGGGAACGCGGACAGGTCAGGCACTCCGGCCCGCAGGTCGTAGCGGGGCACCGCCACCTCGGGACGGGCGGCGGTACCCGCGCCCGGATCGGGCGCCCGGCCCGGCGCGACAGATGTCCCCGACCCGGTCTGCGCGGTTAGCCATCCCTCCGCGACCAGCTGGCTGTAGACCTCGGCGACCGTGTTACGGGCGATGCCCAGGTCCGCGGCCAGGGCCCGCGATGACGGCAGCCGCGTACCAGGGCGGAGGCGGCCGTCCCTGACCGCGCCGCGCAGGGCGCTCTCCAGCCCGGCCCGCACCCTGGTCCCGGGAAGATCCAGGTGCAAGTCCACGCCGCTCAGTTCGGCCCGGCTGGCGCTGGCGGGACCATTGGCCCACGTTTCTTGCATAGAAATGGACCTTACCTTGGGCCGCTTGGCGTCATAGCGTCGGTGCTATGACGATCACGAACGACACCACGCAGATCCCTGTCCGGCTGGCCTTCGACTCCTTTGCGGCCGGCTACTCCCGGGCGATGGCGCACCTGGACCAGGCCGCGACCAAGGAACTCGACAAGGCCGAGATCGACCCCAAGCTCCGCGAACTGATCCGGATCCGCGCCTCACAACTCAACGGCTGCGCCTACTGCATCGACATGCACACCAAGGACGCGCGCGCGGTCGGCGAGACCGAACAGCGCATCTACGGGCTGGCGGCCTGGCCGGAGACCCCGTACTTCACCTCGCGCGAGCGCGCCGCGCTGGCGTTCACCGAGTCGGTCACGCGCCTGTCCGACACGCACGTCCCCGATCAGGCGTACCAGGACGTGGCGGCCGAGTTCAGCCCGCAGGAGGTCGCCGCGCTGGTCAGCCTCATCGTGACCATCAACGCCTGGAATGCCATCAGCGTCAGCACTCGCGCCTGGATTCCCGGCTCGTACAACCCGTAGGAACCGGAACTGCGGCCTAGCGTTTTCACAGCAGGTGCCTGGTTTGCTCTACGTGCCAGGTAAGGTCCATGGCCTCGAATCGCTCCAGGGCCTGCCTGAGCAGGGCCTGGTCACCGCGGGCGATGCCGAGGGCGCGGAGCGCGAACGGCTCGGCGAAGGTGCCCTGCTGCAGCCAGTTCGGCGCTTCTGCCTCGATGCGCTCGCGGTCGCCGAGCGCGGCAAGAGCGTCCAGGAAGGTGGAGACCGGCTCCCACTCCCAGTCGAAGTCGGCTGAGGCGAGTTCGGCAAGTTGGCCGGTCTCGTGCCGGGCCAGGGCCAGGCGGATCTTGGGTGGGTCGAACCAGCCGTGATACCACCGGCCGCCTTCAAGGCCCAGCCCATCCGCTTTGGCCTCCAGCCGTCGGGCTTCGTCCTCATCGCCCGCATGTGCGCTGCCGGCGGCGCAGTTCAGCAAGACGGAGACGTTCAAAACGCAGGGCGTGGCCGCGGCCAGGTTGGCGTCCACCGCCCGCTCGGCCTCAGCCGCCCCGGACAGCACCTCGTCCCAGCGCCCGGTCACGCTCGCCAGCAGGATCTGCCAGCAGGCCGCGTGCAGGCGGTGATGGGCGGTCAGCCCGGCCGCGGCCTCGGTGGCCTGCGTGCTGGCCCGTGCCGCCGTGCCGAGACGGCCGGATTTCAGGTACACGAAGACTGCAGACATGAGCGCCGTGGAGCAGACGTCGGGATTGGGCAGCCCGGGAAGCAGCTCCATCACGTCATCCATCAGGGTGAGGGCCCGGGCGAAATCCCCGGCCTGGAGGGCACTGTCGGCGATGCTGGGCAGTATCGTGCAGCGAAGCTCGCGGTCGCCCAGCCGTTCGGCGATCGCCAGGGCTGAGCGCGCGGCGGATTCGTCGTCGGTGTCCATGAACAGAGCGACGAGCGCGTTGGCCTGGGTGAGAGAGCCCTCCTCGGCGAGTTCCAGGGCCTGCTGGATCCATGCTCCGACGAGGGTCCATTCCGGGTCCGGCTGCTGGACCCACATCCCGGCCCGCTGCATCGTCTGCAGCGCGAGGTCGGCGTAGACGTCGGCGGATGGGCCGCCGATCTCCAGCGCTTTCTGCATGGCCTGCCAGAAACCCTCGCCGTCGTATTTGAGGGCGCAGGCCTGGCCGATGCGCTGCCAGATGCCGGCCTGCTCCCGCGGGTCATTTTCGAGGCCGAGGGCGCGGTGGAGCAGGGCCAGGCCCTGGTCGATCTCGTAGCGGCCGATGGCCAGGTCCGCGGCCCGCCGCGACCACAGCACCGCCTTGGCGCGTAGCGCTTCCGCCTGCTCCTCCCGGCCCGCCCAGGCCAGGTCGAGGTCTTCGGGGACAACAGCCGCGGCGTAATGGTGCGCCAGCAGCGGCGCGTGTTCGGCCTCACCCTTGCCGGTTCGCTCTAGCCACTGGGCAAAGCCGGCGTGCAGCGGCGCCCGCCTGGCCCTGAGCAGGCTCTGGTAGGCGATCTCGCGGGTCAGCGCGTGCTTGATCAGCCACTCCCGCTGCCCCTCGATCGATGACTGAGCGTGTGCGAGCACGAAGGCCCGATCCTGAAGCAGCCCGAACTCCGGATCCGCGCCCTCGACGAGCTCG
>JBAUAY010001317.1:0-3346 GCA_049676235.1 Streptosporangiaceae bacterium | reverse complement strand
GCGGCCGGGCCTTCGGTCGCCAGCGGGGTGTAGCTCCCGGCGAACCAGTCCGGGTGATCGCGCCGCAGCCACAGCGCCCGGGAGGTCACCAGCATCTTCTCGGCGTCCAGGCCGGCCGCCTGGTCCGGGGCGGCCTCGAGCGCGGCCAGCACTCGCCGGCGGCGCGCGTAGTCGACCGGCCTGCGGTTGTCCGGGTCCACCAGGGACAGGCCAGTCAGCTCGCAGCCCTGGTAGACGTCGGGCACCCCGGGCATGGTGAGCTGCACCAGCTTCGCGCCGAGGGTGTTCACCCTGGCGTCCGGCGCGATCTTAGCCACGAAGCTGGCGGCGGCGGCGGTCAGTTCGGGGTCGCCGAGCACGGCGTCGGCTAGGCCGAGCACCGCCGACTCATAGCCCATCCGGCGTACGGTCCAGGATGTCCGCGTCTTGGCCTCGTGCATCGCCTTGCCGAGGTATTCACCCAGCCGTTCGGGCCCGATCAGCCAGGCGCCGACCAGGGTCTGCCACATCAGGTATTCAAGATCGGGCTCCGGGGCCCGCTCCGTGGCCTCGGCCGCGGCACCGTCGGTGAGCCACCTGGCCAGGCCGTGCCACTCGGCCACCTGGTGTCCCCACTCCTGCGGCCATTCGGCCAGCACGGTAAGCCGGGCCCGGACATCCTCCTGCCGTTTGGTGTCGTGCGTGGACAGCGTGGTCATGGTGAACGGCCAGCGCCGGGCGAGGCGGCCGGCGGCGGCGTGGAATTCGGCCGGGCTGATGCCGAAGATGTCCGGGCTGCCGCCCACCTCGTTCAGCGCCGCCAGCCGCGACCAGCGGTAGAACGCGGTGTCCTCTACCCCTTTGGCCAGCACCGGGCCTGTGGTCTGGCCGAACCGCACGACCAGCTCGTCGCGCGCGGCCTGCTGGGCCACGTCAGCGGTCACCTCACCCAGGCCGAGCACGGCCGCCCGCACCCCGTCCAGGGCCGGGTGCAGGCCCTCGTCCAGGCGGTCGCGAGCTGCCGCAGCGGCCGCGGTCACCGCCGCAGCGGCCGCGGCGGACGGCGGCTCGCCGGGAGTTACGTAGGCCCGGTACACGCCGAACTCGGCCAGCACGGCGACCAGCACGTCATGCAGGTCGGCGGTGGTGAAGCCGTCCAGGGCCGGGTAGCCGGCCTGGGCGAACAGCCGGGTCAGCCGGGACAGCTCGGCGGCGAAGGTGCCGTCGGCGGTGTCGTGCTTGGCGTCCCGCTCTACCTCGGCGAAACTCTGTTTCCCGCCCGTGAAGCGGACGTATTCCTCGGTCAGCGGGACGTCCCCGGCGGGGTCCGTGAACAGGCCGCCGACCAGGGCGAGGGTGTCATATCCGGTGGTGCCCGCGCAGGGCCAGTCGGGTAGTTCCTCGCCGTGCGCCAGGATCTTCTCCACGACCACCCAGGCGCCGCTGGTCTCGGTGGCCAGCCGGGCCAGGTAGCCGCACGGGTCGGCCAGCCCGTCGGGATGATCCACCCGCAGGCCGTCGATCAGCCCCTCGCGCAGCAGACGCAGCAGCACCTGGTGGCTGGCGGCGAACACGTCGGGATCCTCGGCCCTGATCGCGATGAGCTCGTTGACATCGAAGAACCGCCGCCAGTTGAGCTGGGTGGCCGCATCGCGGGCGTCGGTGAGCCGGTAGTGCTGCTGGGCGAGCAGCACGCCGAGAGGCAGGTCGGCGACGCCGTCTCGGAGCGGGAGCACGTGGTCGAAATAGCGCAGCACCGGCCCGCGGTGCCCGGCGTTCTCCGGGTTCCTCGGGGCCGTATCGATGATGAGATCGCGCAGGCATTCCTCGAGCGGCCCGGCCAGGATGGGCATCAGCAGCTTGCCCTCCTGCGCGTCCCAGTCGACGTCGAACCAGTGCGCGAACTCCGATTGCCGGCCCTGGAAGAGCACCGACCACAGTTGCCGGTTGAGCGATTCCGGGGTCGGCCGGGCCATGTGGTTGGGCACCACGTCGACGACCACCCCAAGGCCGTGCCGGTGGAACTCGTCCGCCATCTCGCGGAAGGCGGGCTCTCCGCCAAGATCCGTCGAGACCAGCGAATGATCCACCACGTCGTACCCGTGCGGCGAGCCCGGATTAGCCTGCAGGATCGGCGACAGGTAGACGTGCGTCACGCCCAGCGCGGCCAGGTAGCCGGCTTGCCCGGCGGCCTGGCCGAACCCGAAGCTCTCCCTGAGCTGCAGCCGGTAGGTGGACACCGGGGCGCGCTGCCCATTCCCGGGCCCATTCCCTGGCCCATCTCCCGGGCCTGCGGGCTCAGCCACGGCGCAGCAGGAGCAAGGAGTGGTTGATCACGGTCATCACGTCTCCCGGCTTGACGGCGCTCTCATCTTCAAAATTCGTCACGGTAACCGCCGTGTCCAGCACCTTGGACCAGCGCGGCCCGTAGCGGCGGGGCGGGATGACGAACTGCAGATCATCGTCGCTGGCGTTGAACAGCAGCAGGAAGGAGTTGTCCTGGACTCGATCGCCCCGCCGGTCTGGCTCGCTGATCGCCCGGCCGTTCAGGAACACGGTGAGCGACTTGGCGAAGCCCGCGTCCCAGTCCTCGTCGGTCATCTCCTCGCCCGTCAGCGTGAACCAGCCGATGTCGCCAAGCCGGTTACGGCCGCCGCGGATCGCCTGGCCGCGGAAGAACCTGCGGCGGCGGAAGACGGCGTGGTCGGCCCGGAGCCGGATGAGCGTGCGGACGTAGTCGAACAGCGCCTGGTCGTCCTCGGCCCGGACCGCCCAGTCCATCCAGGAGATCTCGTTGTCCTGGCAGTAGGCGTTGTTGTTGCCCCGCTGGGTGCGTCCCATCTCGTCGCCCGCCAACAGCATCGGGACCCCCTGCGACAGCAGCAGCGTGGCCAGGAAGTTGCGCTTCTGCCGGGCCCGCAGCGCGAGCACCGCCTTGTCCTCGGTGGGGCCTTCCGCGCCGCAGTTCCAGGACCGGTTGTCGTCACTGCCGTCCCGGCCGTCCTCGCCGTTGGCCTCGTTGTGCTTGTGGTTATAGGAGACCAGGTCGGCCAGGGTGAAGCCGTCGTGGCAGGTGACGAAGTTCACCGAGGCGACCGGGCGCCTGCTGTCCTGCTGGTACAGGTCGCTGGACCCGGTCAGCCGGGAGGCAAACTCGGGGACCGTCGAGGGCTCGCCCCGCCAGAAGTCGCGGATCGTGTCCCGGTACTTCCCGTTCCACTCGCTCCACAGCGGCGGGAAGTTGCCGACCTGGTAGCCGCCGTCACCCACGTCCCACGGCTCGGCGATGAGCTTGACCTGGGAGACCACCGGATCCTGCTGGACCAGGTCGAAGAACGCGGACAGCCGGTCCACCTCATAGAACTGG
>JBAUAY010001316.1:0-6407 GCA_049676235.1 Streptosporangiaceae bacterium | reverse complement strand
GGTGCACCTCGCTCTGTATCACGCTCGGCCCGACGCGGCCGCGATCGCCCGGGCCCAGCCGGCCAGCGCGTTCGCCGTGACGGCCACGGTATCCAGGCTCGTCCCGCTGCACGGCCAGGCCGCGTGGCTGGGCGAATCGGTGCCGGTACACGACGATGCCGCGTTGCTCAGGTCACCCGAGCAGGCCGAACGGGCAGCCGACTGCCTGCCCGCCGGCGAGGCGCTGCTGCTGCGCGGCAACGGCGCCTTCACCCTGGGCGCCGCGCCGGGCCTGGCGGTGGCCCGGATGTGGCTGCTCGCCGCCGCCTGCGACGTCTACCTGACGGCCCGGGCTTCCGGGGCCAACCTGGTCACCCCGCTGTCCGGCGAGGAGATCGCCTCATGGCGCGCCGTCAGCGGCGAACTGCTCCCCCGGCTCTGGCAGCACCTGCGGCGCCGCTCCGGCGCCGGGTTCGCGGGTCCGGATCCGGGCGAAGTACAGGGCTAGGGCCAGCCCGATGATCATCGGCGTCCACCAGCCCCACGGGTTGTGCCACTGGACCTGCGAGAAGAACGTGAGCACCACGGTGACGCACGCAGTCGGGACGAGACGCGACCAGTCCCTCGCGGCGGCGACGAGCGCCACGGCCAGCGGCGGCCACAGGTAATAGGCCACCATCACCGGCTCGAACACCGAACGAAGCGCCAGGGTCACCGCGATCCACCAGAGCAGCTCCTCTAGCGCCTCGTACCCCAGCCGGCCGTTCGCCCGCGCCGGCCGGGCCGACCGCCAGCGGCGTGCTACGAGCAGCCCGCATCCGCACGCCGCCGCGATGGCCAGGATCCTGGCCGGTCCGGCCGCCACCTGGCCGCCGGACATGTGCGGATAGAGGGATATCCACGGGGTGGGGTGGTCGATGGCCGGGGAGTTGGGCTGGCTGGTGACCGCGTGGACGGTCGCCGTCCAGTTCGCTGCCGCCGCGGCGGCCAGCAGCAGCGCGGCCGGGGCAGCCACCCGGGCGAGATAGCCGGCCAGCCGCCTCCGGTCGACGACGGCGGCGAGGATCGGGAACGCGAGCAGCACAAGCGGCTGCACGGCCACCGCGGCCCCGGCCAGCCAGGCGGACCGGCTGGTCCTTGACTCGGCCAGCGCCAGGACAGCATAAAGCAGCAGGCCGGTAGCCACGGCGTCTTCCGGATGGCCCCACCGAATGGTGACGTTCCACAGGGCCGTAGCGCCCGCGGCGGCGAGCCAGAAACGCTTGGGCCGGGTCGCGCCCAGGCGTTCGGCAATGGCGTCGGCGGCGAACAGCGTCACGGCCGAGATGGCCACCTGGTAGGGCCCGGCGAACAGCCAGACGGCGGGATAGGCGCCGTGCGCCGACGGGAGGCCCAGCCGGAGTCCGGTCACGTCGATGACGACGATGGCCGGGATCAGGATGACGGCCGTGCCCGGGAGCGAGACCAGCTGGGTGGGCGAGGTGTACAAACCGGCCAGGTTCAGGTGCGCGAGCCGCTGGGCCGCGATCAGTGTCCCCCACAGGTCGTCGGGCAGCGCCCAGGCGGTTTTGCCGTAGTAGCGCGGACCCCAGATCGTGCCCGCCATCCCGATGGCGGCCATCACGACGGTGGCGAGCAGCGGAAACAGCCTCCTGACCGGCCACAGCGGTCTCTCGGTGCCAGTCACGCTGGCCAGATCTCCGCTCACGCGTCACGCAACCGCAGTACGAGCCCGCCGACGAGCATCGCGGCCGCCGCCCAGGCGGCGAGCACGCCGAGGCCGCCCCACGGGCTGATGGGCAGGCCACGCAGGCCGGTGGTGTGCTGGATGGTGAGTCCGGCACTCATCGGCGCGTACCGCTCGAGGCGGTGGGCCCAGACCGGGTCGCCGGCCACGACGGAAATGATGATCGGAGAGAGGTACAGCAGCCCGAGAACGACGCCGATGGCGACGGCGGATTCCCGCACGATGGTAGCGATGCCGAGGCTGAGGAGGGCGATCAGCGCAAGGTAGAGGACCGAGCCGGCGGCGGCGCGCAGCATCGGCCCGTCGGCCAGGGACAGCAGCGGGAAGCCGCGCCCGGGGGTGAAGCCGTGGCCGGGCAAGATGACCCGCCCGGCCAGCAAGGATCCGCCGACGGCGATGGTCCCGGCGGCCAGCACCAGGCCGACGACGATGACCGCCTTGGCGGCCAGGACGGCGGACCGGCGCGGCATGGCCGTTAGCGTAATGCGGATCATGCCGGTGCTGTACTCGCCGCTGATCACCAGTACGGCCAGGATGGCGACGACCGCCTGGCCGGACTCGATCCCGGTGAGGCTGAGCTTGGGGGTATCCACCGGGCAGGCGGCGCCGGACGGGCATTTGACGGCGGCCGTCGCGGCGGCGCTCACCGCCACGATCAGCACGATGGTGCCGGCCAGTAGCCAGGCCGGGCCGGACACGGTGCGCAGCTTGGTCCATTCCGCGTGCAGAGCGTCCCGCAGGCCCGTCACGTCCCCACGCCACGCGCCGGGCAGGCCCGGCGCCCCGGCGGGCAGAGCCTGGCTCATGTGTCCCTCCGGCGGAGCAGTACGACGGCCAGGCTCAGGGCGAGCGCGGCGTAAGCGCACAATACGGCGAGGCCGGCCCACGGCGCCAGCGGGAAGTAACCAGACGACGGCGAGTAGAGGGCGGCGACCTGCGGGTACTGCGGTGCGGCCTGCTGAATGGCGAAGGCGGCGGCCGGGGTGATCCGCAGCAGCCAGTCCGAGGCGCTGACCGGCAGGGCGGAGGCGACGCCCAGGATGTACGGCAGGACGATCGCCACGATGACAAGGGTGACCGCCGCGGCGCTGCGGCGCAGCACGGTCCCGAGGGCGAGGGCAAGGACGGCGGCCAGGGCGATCAGCAACCCGGTGCCGACGATTATGCGCAGCTCGGTCGGCCACGGTACCGGGTACACGTACGAGCCGCGGACGCGCGCTAGCTGGGCACCGAAGATCACCGCGGCGGCCGCGGCGGCCAGCCCGGCCACGAAGGTGACCGAGCCGATCACGATGGCCTTAGCTGCTAGCACCCGGCCCCGGCGTGGGCTCGCGGCCAGGGTGAGGCGGATCAGGCCCCGCCGGTACTCGGCCGTGATGAATATGGTCGCGACCACGATCACCGCGATCAGCCCCGCGAACGTGCCCACGAGGTGCTCCGTGATAGTGGTGCCCACGTCCCCGGCCTGCCCGGTCGCGACCGGCGCGATGTCGCCGGAGCCGGTCACGGCGAACCGGCCGCCTGCCTGGTGAAACCCGCCGGTCCCTGACCCGTCGGCGGCGTCCATGTAGTCGCCGGTCCACCCGCCGCCCGGCCAGGCGCCCGACCGGCTGAGGTGATCGAAGACGGCGGTGTCCTGGCTGGGGGCGACGATCCCGTTTTCTCCGCCGCCGAAGTTCTCGGAGATCGCCTGGTACGCCGGAGACGCGGCGAACAGCCCGGCCTGGACGGCTGACGGCAGCCCGGCCAGGCGGACGGCGCCCACCTGGGTCCAGTGCATGCCATCGGCCGAGTCGTAGCCGGTGATCGTGTCGCCGGAGCGGGTCAGCCGGAGCCAGCGCGGGGAAGCCGAGGAGACAGCGCCCGGCTGGCCCGCCGTATCGTTGGTGTAGTCGTCCTGCATGCGTACCCCATGGTCCGCGGTGACCATCATCGCCGCGTACGCCGATCCCGGCTGAGTGCTCTCCTTGATGATTATCCCGGCCTTGGCCCACGGCACGAGGCCGGGACGCGTGTCGATCGGCGCGTTCGGGCCGGCCGGGGTGTTGGGGTTCGCCGGAAGCAGCCCGGTCAGCGAGGTGATCCGGACGGTGATGCTGCCGTTCCCGGCCAGCGGCTGACGCACGAAGTAGAAGCTGTCGCTCACCGCCTCGCCTCCCGGCCCTACCGGGGGTATGGTCATGCACCCCTGGCCGGACCGGGCCGGGCCGCCGCTCGTGCTCCGGCACGAGCTACTGGTAGCCCCGGCGGCGAACAGCCCGAGCCCCGCCGTCACAAGGACGGCGACGAGCGTGCCGATGACCCAGCCGCGGACGGTCCTGAACTTGGTCCATTCCGCGCGCACGAGCTGGGCGAAGCCGTCTTGCCCGGCCTGCTGGCCCGGCCGGTACGGGGTAACCGTGCCGGCGGTCATCGCGCCGCCTCCTCAGTGTTAGCCCCGGAAGGGCTCGCCCCGGAAGGCGTGGCGGCGCGGAACTCGACCGCGTCCCTGGTGAGCTCCATGTAGGCCTGCTCTAGGGTCGCGCGGTGCGCCGACACCTCCGAGAACGGCACCCCGCTCTCGCCGAGCAGCGCCACGATCTTCTCGGCGGCCAGCCCCGAGATGACGAGCGTGTCCTGGTCGGTGGCGGCGACGATGGCCCCCGCGTGCGCCAGCACCGTCATCGCCTCCGACCTTGCGGTGGTGTGCACCGTGACCCGGCCGTCGGACGCGGTCGCGATCAGCTCCGCCACGCTGGTGTCGGCGATGACGTGCCCGCGGCCGACCACCACCAGATGATGCGCGGTGTCCTGCAGTTCGCTCATCAGGTGGCTGGACACCAGCACCGCGCGGCCCTGGGCGGCCAGCGACCGCAGGAACCCGCGCATCCACACGATGCCCTCAGGATCCATGCCGTTGAACGGCTCGTCCATCATCAGCACCGGCGGATCGCCCAGCAGCGCGGCGGCGATCCCTAGCCGCTGCCGCATGCCCAGGGAGTATCCGCCGGCCTTGCGCCGCACCGCCGATTGCAGACCCGCCTGCTCGATCACCAGGTCGACCCGCTTCGCGCCGAGGCCCTGGGAGTGGGCCAGCCACAGCAGGTGGTTACGGGCGCTGCGGCTGGGCTGCAGCGCGGCGGCGTCCAGCAGCGCCCCGACCTGGCTCAGCGGGTGCCGCAGGCTCTCATAGGGCCGGCCGCCGACCAGCGCAGTGCCCTGGTCGGCCGCATCCAGGCCAAGGATCACCCGCATCGTGGTGGACTTCCCGGCGCCGTTCGGCCCGACAAAGCCGGTGACCTGCCCCGGCCCGACCGCGAAGGACATCCCGTCCAGGGCTAGGGTCGGCCCGAACCGCTTGCGCAGGCCGCTGACTTCGATCGTTGCTTCCATATCAGGTAAGGCTAGGGAACGGCGCCCCGGACGGTCGTCACGCCGGGGAGCGGTCTTCGCCGTCGCTGGCACGAGGGACAGCCGCGGCGCATCCCTCGCGGGAGGGACGGCGGTATCCCCGGCCGGGGTGACGCTATGCCCAGGCTGAGCGGCGACAATGATTGACATGGGCACGGCAGGTGACCGGAGCGGCGGATGGCCGGAAAGGGGCCGTCGGTTCGCCGCGTCTCCGCACGCGCCCGCCGTCACCGGGGCGCTGCTGGGAATAGCGGCGCTGACTGAGGCGATCGCGCGGGGCGCCGGCACCGGGATGAGCGCGGCCGGCCTCGTCGGCGTGTGCGCGCTGGCGCTGTTCACCACGGTGCCGCTGGCCTTCCTCGGGCCGACCGCGGCCGCCGTGGCTATCTGCGCGGCGGGCGTGCTTTCGCTCGCGGCCTTCCAGACGCTGACGGTCGCGGGCCTGGTCGCGGTGCTGATCGTCTTGTACCGGCTGGGCCGCAGCGGCGCAGCATGGAACGGTAGCCGGCGAACCGAGGCCTCGTGGGGCGCGGCCCAGTTCCTGGCGCCGGCCCTGGCCGTGCCGTTCCTGGTGCTGGCGCTGGCCGGGCCTGTCGCCACCGGGCACGCGGGCTCCGAGGAAGACGTCCTGGTCGTGCTGCTGGCCTCGCTGGCCCCGGCGGCCGCCCTGACCGGGATCGCGCAGCGGGCGCGCAGCGAGGCGCTGGTGCACAGTACGGCCCGACAGGTCATCGCCGGCACCCTGGTGGAGCACACGGCCCGCGGGGAGCGGGCGCGCATCGCCCGTGAGCTGCACGACGTGGTCGCGCACCATATCTCCATGATCGCGGTGCAGGCGGAGACGGCCCGGCTGGCCACTCCGGGGATGCCCACCGCGGGCGCGCGGCGGCTACTGGAGATCGGCGACACCGCGCGGGCCGGCCTGACCGAAATGCGGCGGCTGCTCGGCGTGCTCCGCGAGGACGCGCAGGCCGCCGACCCAGGCCAAGCCGATGCCGATCGCCATCCCCAGCCAGGTCTGCAGCAGCTCAACGAGTTGCTCGACGAGGCCAGGGACGCGTCAGGCTCGGGCACCAGGCTCATCATTTCCGGGCCCCCGGCCACCCTCGATCCCGGTGTCGAGCTGGCCGCCTACCGCATCATCCAGGAGGCGCTCACCAACGTCCGGCGGCACGCGCCGGGCGCCGCAGTCGACGTGGAGCTGCACTTCGCGGATGACGCCCTGGGGCTGCGCATCCGCGACAATGGCCCGGGCCCGTCCGCAGCGCGCCCGGTGGCCGCCGGGGGGCAC
>JBAUAY010001315.1:0-4208 GCA_049676235.1 Streptosporangiaceae bacterium | reverse complement strand
CCGGGCCGGTGGACGTGAGGTTCGACCAGTGCCCCAGGGACCTGACCGCGGCCACGATCAGCAGCAGCACGGTCAGGCCCACGATGCCGATGATCTCGGTGGCCACCGCGGTGTTGTTCACCCGGGTGGTGATCCTGGTCGAGGCGATGATCAGCGCCGCCTGCAGGGCCAGCACGACCAGCGTTTCCAGCGCCGCGCTGGTCGGCGTGTACGTCTCGCCGATCAGCGGCTGGAAGGCCACCTGGACCAGGCCGTAGTCGACCGAGACGGTGACGATGGTCAGGAACGCGAACGACATCCAGCCGAACCACCAGCCCACGTTCACGTTGGCCAGCCGCGACGCCCACTGGTAGGAGTAGCCGGACAACGGGACGCGCACCGCGAGCGCGCCGTACACCAGCGCCACCAGCGCCTGGCCGACGACCACGATGGGCCACGTCCAGATGGACCGCGTGCCGCCGGTGGCCAGGGCGAAGGCGTAGGTGGTGAAGATCCCGGTGGTGATCGAGATGAACGAGAACGCCACCGCGAACGACTCGAAATGGCGCAGCGAGCGGACGAACTGCTGACGGTAGCCGAACCTCTGCAGATCCTCGTCCTCGGGAGCGGCACCCGTCGCGACCTGATCCATGTCCATCACTTCCTTGACAGCTAAGGCGGGGGGCCCGGTGGCGGGCAGAGCACGGTGCAGCCTGCACTGACGAGGGCGTCGGTGGCCTCGGCACTGGCTTGGTGGTCGGTGAGGACCGCGGTGACGCGGCTCAGCGGGCAGACCCGGTGCACGGCGATCGCGCCGAGCTTGCTCGAGTCGGCCAGGACGTAAGAGGCGGCCGCGTGCGCGATGATCGTGCGCCGGGTGGTCACCTCGGGCGGGTGGTAGTCGGTCAGCCCGGCCCGAGCGTGCACGCCCCCGGAGCCGAGGAACGCCTTGTCGGCGTAGAAGTCGGCGAAGAAGGCCTCCGCCTGCGCGCCGAAGCAGGCCGCGTCGCCGTGCCGCACCTGCCCGCCGCACAGCAGCAGCTCGATCTCCTCCCGGTCGGCGAGCGCCATCACGGCGGGCACCGAGTTCGTCAGCACCCGGCCGCGGAAGGATTCGGGCAGCGCCCGGGCCACCTCGAGCGCGGTCGTGCCGATGTCGATGATGAGGGTGTCCTCGGGCTCGACCAGCGTCGCGGCCAGCTGGGCGATGGCCTGCTTGCACGCGGCGTGCAGGGTGCTCCGGGTGGCGAAGTCACCCTCGGTGGACCGGACAGACAGCGCGCCGCCGTAGACGCGCTCGAGCAGCCCCCTGTCCCGCAGTCCGCGCAGGTCGCGGCGGATCGTCTCCAGCGACACGCCGTACCTCCGCGCGAGGTCCTCCGCGGAGACCGCCTTAGCCTGGCGGACCTCGGCGAGGATGGCCTGGCGGCGCTGAGTGGGCAGCATACGGCTCCCTTATGACCGTTGTTTACCGATCTTGATGCAGTCCTGTGTCAGCTGTCAATCCCCGGCGGATGCGGGAAGCCTGCGGCCCCACAGCGCGAGGGCACGAAGGCGGCAAATCCCGACATCGCCTGGGCCCGCAGGCGCTGATGCTGAGTCACCCGGCGGTGCTCCTGACCGGGAATGATCGCAGCCGGTCAGATCATGAAATCGCCCTACAGGCGGCGGCCGCGCTGCTCCACGCCGAGCTCGCCGTAGGGGTAGTCGACCGGGTGCGGGTCGCTGGCGGCGTCGAGCGCGGCGGTCTCGGCGGCGGTCAGGTGCAGGTCCGCCGCGCGCAGGTTGGTCTCGAGCTGGCTCAGCGTGCGCGCGCCGAGGATGGTCGAAGTGACGGCGGGCCGGGCGGTCACCCAGGCCAGCGCGACCTCGGCCATCGACACGCCGCGGTCCTCGGCCACCTTCTGCACCGCGTCGATCACGTTCCAGGTGCGCTCCGTGCCGCGCCGGTCGTAGGCCTCCATGCCGCGGGTCGGGTCGTCGCCCAGGCGGGTGGCGCCGGTCGGGCGCTGGTCACGCTGGTACTTGCCGGACAGCCAGCCCCCGCCGAGCGGGCTCCACGGCAGCAGGCCCAGGCCGGCGTCCAGCACGGCGGGCACGATCTCCCACTCGATCTCCCGGGCCAGCAGGCTGTACTGCGGCTGGAGCGTCACCGGTTCGGCCACGTTCAGGGCGCGGGCCAGGTAAACCGCCTTGGTCAGCTGCCAGCCGGTGAAGTTGGACAGCCCGTAGTAGCGGATCTTGCCGGCCCGCATGAACGCCTCGAGCGTGCGCAGCGTCTCCTCGAGCGGCGTCAGCGGGTCATAGGCGTGCACCTGGTACAGGTCAACGGATTCGAGGCCCAGCCGCCGCAGCGAGGCGTCGAGCGCCCGGGTCAGGTGACGCGCGGAGAGCCCGGCACCGTTCGGCGAGTCGTCGTGATCGCGTGCGAAGCGCCCCTTGGTGGCCAGCACCACCGGTTCGGTAACGCCGGCTGGGCGGCTGGCGAACCAGCGGCCGATGATCTCCTCCGACCGCCCGTCGCCGTACACGTCCGCCGTGTCCACCAGGTTCCCGCCCGCTTCGATGAAGCGGTCGAGCTGTTGGTGCGCGCCCTGCTCATCCGTCTCGACGCCGAACGTCATCGTGCCCAGGCACAGGCTCGACACCGCGCAGCCACTGCCTCCGAGCGTGCGATGTTCCATCCTTCTAGGCTACTTACTGGCGCTGCTCCGGCAAGATCCGGCCGCCCGCGGGGGCTTGCCTTCGGCCGTCTGCGCCCTCGGCGCCGTCAAGCTCGTTGAGACTGACCAGGTGCAGCGCGAGGTCCTGGATTCGGTCGAGCAGGCCGTAGAGCCCTGAGTCATCGCGGACTGCGGCGATGATGCAGGTGCGGCCTTGGCTGGACTCGATCGCGACGTCGCCGAATAGGCCTGCGACCAGCGGGCCGCACTCGCCACGCAGGATGATCTGGTACCGGTAGTCGTCGTCGGTGAACACGGTGTCGATAGGCCATCCCTCAATCCAGACGATCCGGACTGGTATATCTGTCCGGACACGGCGCCACCATCCTCAGGAGCGAGGCCGGGCGCTCTACCTTTCTCGCCGGCGAAGGGGTGATCCGTCGTCACCCGGCACGCGTGTTCACCCTGGTGAAATCTTCCAATCACCCGACGTAGCACGACAAGATGCCTATGTCCCGGTGACCGAGGTCTAGCCCAGAACCTCGCTTAGAACAGGACGTAGAGCTTGCGGATCGTCTCGTGGATCTGCCACGTCCCGGCCCAGCCGCGGGGGAAGACGGCTGTGTCGCCCGGCCCGATCTCGGTCGGCTCGCCGCCGTCCGGCGTGACCGTCATGCGGCCGGAGAGGATGTGCACGAACTCGTTGTCCGCCAGGCTCCACCGGGACGGCCCGGGCGTGCACTCCCAGACCCCGGCCTCCTGGGTGCCTTCGCCGGACCACAAGGTGGTGCCGGAGGTGTGCATCGGCTCGCTGGTGGCCTCCTCGAGCGGCCCCCAGTCCTCGAGCTTCGCGTCGGCCGCGGCGGCCAGGAACGGGGTGGCGGTGATCATGATGAGGCGATCCTCTCCGGAAAGGGCAGGGCGATGGGGTCGGTCGCGAGGCGGCTGTGGCCGGCCTCGTCGAAGCGGTCGAGGCCGAGCGGGGACACGTCGAGCACCTCGGAGGAGCCGGTCAGCGCGACGTCGGCCGCGGCCCGGGCCACGCCTGGGCCCCACATCATGCCGGCCCCGGCCGCGCTGGCCACCGTGACGCCGTCAAGCCCGGGCGCGCGGCCGATGATAGGCAGGTGATCCGGCGTGTAGTCGATGGTCGCGGCCCAGATCCGGCGCAGCCCGAGGCCCGCGGTGACCGGGACCAGCGCGGCCAGCCGGGCCCGCATCTTGGCCAGGTACTCCTCGTCCACCTCGCGGTTCTCGCCGGGCGGCTCGTCCGGGTTGCTCATGCCGAACAGCAGGCCGCCCTCTTCCGGCCGCCAGTAAAGCCCCGCGGCCAGGTCGAACACCATCGGCACCCGGGCCGGATCCAGGTCCGGGTGGCGCTCGGTCACCGCGACCTGGTGCCTGGCCCCGCCGGCCGGGATGCGCAGGCCGGCCAGCCGGCCGACCGCGGCGAGCTTGGGCCCGCCGGTGAGCACCACTAGCCCCGCATCGATCCGGCCCTGGCTGGTCTTGACCACGACGGCGCCTCCGGCGGAGGTCTGGCCACGGAACGCGACGTGCTCCCGG
>JBAUAY010001314.1:0-2560 GCA_049676235.1 Streptosporangiaceae bacterium | reverse complement strand
GCGGCCACCGACGTCTTCCCGGCCGCCGTCGATTCCGGCCCGCCGCCGGAGGCGCCGGGCGTCGTCCCCGGGGACGACGGTCCTGGCGCCCGCAGCCGGTGAGCCGCCGGCTGGGCTCAGCCCCGCTAGCGTCTGATGATGGGTAACAGCCAGCTGCCACGCCGCGGACGTCTCGCCCCAGGCCGGCCCGGGAGAATCCGGCGCACGGCCGGGCTGCTCGCGCTGGTGTGTGTCCTGTGCGGAATCGAAGGCGGACCCAGCTACGCGGCGGCCCAGTCGCCGCAGCCGGCCGGCTCTAGCTCGTGGACCGTGTATCACGGTGATCCGGCAGGCACGGGTGTCGCGGCGCCAGTCAGCGGGGTCGGCACCGCGGCTCCGGTGTGGAGTTCGCCCGCTGTCGATGGTCAGATCTACGGCGAGCCGCTGGTGTACGCGGGCCGCGTCTTCGTAGCGACGCAGAACGACACCGTGTACGCATTGTCGGCGGCTACCGGTGCGGTGGTCTGGTCGACGCATCTCGGCCGTCCCGTACCCTCGGCGTCGCTTCCCTGCGGCGATATCACGCCCACCGTGGGCATCACGGGGACACCGGTGATCGACGCGTCACGGGGCGAGATCTTCGTGGTGGCCGACGAACTGGCCGGCGGCAAGCCAGCGCACCGGCTGGTCGGCCTCAGCACCGCATCGGGCACGGTCGAGATGAGCCAGCCAGTGGATCCGCCGGGGGCGGATCCGGCGGCGCTGCTGCAGCGCACCGGGCTGACACTGGACGCCGGCCAGGTGGTGTTCGGCATGGGCGGCAACTACGGGGACTGCGCCAGCTACCGCGGCCGGGTGGCGGCCGTCCCGGAAAGGGGCGGGCCGCCGCGGTACTTCACCGTCGACGCCGCGCCAGCTGAGTCCCAGGGGGCCGTCTGGATGGGCGGCGCGGCACCTGTCGTCGACAGCGGCGGCCACATCTGGGTCAGCACCGGGAACGGGTCGGTCTACTCCGATCAGCAGGCGTACGACGACAGCGATTCGGTCCTCGAACTGTCGTCGTCCCTGCGGCTGCTGCAGTTCTTCGCGCCCAGTACGTGGGCCACCGATAACTCCCGGGATCTGGATATGTCCACCGCGCCGGTACTGCTGCCCGGCGGTCAGGTGATGCTGGCCGGGAAATCACGGATCGTCTACCTGCTCAACGGCGCGCATCTGGGCGGCATCGGCCATCAGCAGGCCACGCTGGGAGCCGAGCCGGACGCCATCATGGGCTCGGCGTGCAGCAACGACATCGACGGCGGTGCCGCAGTCCTGGACATGACCGTCTTCCTGCCCTGCACCTCCGGCATCGTCGCGGTCCAGGTCACAAGATCTCCGCCCGGGATGCACCTGCTTTGGAGTTCAGGAACCGGCGGCGGGCCCCCCATCATCGCCGCGGGCCTGGTCTGGACCATCGGGCAGAACGGCACGCTGTACGGGCTCGATCCGGCCACCGGCCGGGTGCGGCAGCAGGTAGCGATCGGCATGCCAGCCAATCATTTCCCCACGCCGAGCACGGGCGACGGCCTCCTGCTGGCCGCCCGCGCGGACAGCGTCGTCGCCTTCGCCGCGCCTGCCCCTGGTGCCGCGACGACCCCGGCCGCAGGCCAGGCGCGGCCCACAGGCAGCCAGGCCCGTTCGGCATCCGCGGCTTCGGCGCCCGCAGCCTCGGCATCCGCGGCGCCCACCCATCTCCGGGGGCGCGACATCGCCGCGATCGCCCTGGGCGCTCTCGTGGTGATCGCCGGGCTCGGCTGGTTCCTCTGGCGGCGAAGGAAAGGCGGCCGCCAGAGGGTCAGCACCAGTTCTCGGAACCGGGATGACTTCTGGCAGCCGCCTTCTGGCTAGCCCGCGTCCTGCCTGGCTAGGCCGCGCCGAGCACGGCCGACGGTGCCTCGACGGCCTGCGCGGGCTCGAGCGCGAGCGCGAGCACCTCGCGGACATCGCCGAGGGTGTGCACGTCCAGCTTCTCGAGCACCTCGGCCGGGACATCGTCCAGGTCCGGCTCGTTCCGCTGCGGGATCAGCACCGTGGTGATGCCGGCCCGGTGCGCGGCGAGCAGCTTCTGCTTGACGCCGCCGATGGGCAGCACCCGTCCGGTGAGTGACACCTCACCGGTCATCGCCACGTCGGAGCGCACCGGCCGACCGGACAGCAGCGACGCAAGCGCCGTGGTCATCGTGACGCCCGCGCTCGGCCCGTCCTTGGGCACCGCGCCGGCCGGCACGTGCACGTGCACGCCGCGGTCCTTGAGCTCACTGACCGGGAGGTCGAGCTCGGTGCCGTGCGAGCGCAGGTAGGACAGTGCGATCTGGACCGATTCCTTCATCACGTCACCCAGCTGCCCGGTGATCGTGACCCCGGTCTCGCCGGTTTCCCTGTCCGCCATGGACGCCTCGATGAACAGGACATCCCCGCCCGCACCGGTCACCGCGAGACCGGTCGCCACGCCGGGCACCGCGGTCCTGCGATCCGGCGCGGCCAGGCTGGTCTCCGGCGTGAACCGGGGACGGCCCAGGTAGTCCCGCAGCTCGCCCGC
>JBAUAY010001313.1:0-3392 GCA_049676235.1 Streptosporangiaceae bacterium | reverse complement strand
GGTCGCTACGCTGCTGGATCACGGCCAGGTCGGCGTGGCCAGGATCCCCGGCAAGCACGGCGGCGAGCCGCTGCCTGCGGAGGCTTCCGGGGTCTACGCCGACGTGGCGGTGATCGCCGTGCCTCCGGCCGCGGTGGCGGCCACGCTGGCCGCGGCGCAGGCCCGGGGCTCAAACGGGCTAGCCCGCTGCTACACCGACGTGGCCAGCGTGAAGCAGCTTCCGGTGGCGCAAGCCCGGGCCCGCGGCTGCGATATGACCAGTTACGTGCCCGGGCACCCGCTGGCCGGCCGGGAAAAGCACGGCCCCGCGGCGGCCCGCGCCGACCTGTTCCTCGGCCGGACCTGGGCGCTGTGCCCGGCCCCTGAGACATCCGAGCAGGCCATCGCGGCGGTCACGGCCCTGGTCCGGGAGTGCGGCGCGGTGCCGATGCGGACCGACGCGGTCGCCCACGACCGCTGGGTCGCGCTCGTATCCCACGCTCCGCACCTGGTGGCCGCGGCCATGGCGGCCCGACTCGAGGCCGCCCCGCCCGAGGCGCTCGACCTGGCCGGGCAGGGCCTGCGCGACGTGACCAGGATCGCCGCCGGGGACACCGGCCTGTGGACCCAGATCCTGGCCGCCAACGCCGAACCGGTGGCCGAGGTGCTGGCCGCGGTGGCCACCGACCTGGCCGAGGCCGCCCGGATGCTGACCGACGGCGACCCCAAGTCGGTCGCTACGCTGCTGGATCACGGCCAGGTCGGCGTGGCCAGGATCCCCGGCAAGCACGGCGGCGAGCCGCGTGAGTTCACCGCGGTCCAGGTCGTCATCCGGGACGAGCCAGGCGAGCTGACCCGGCTGTTCGACGCGGCCGGCGCGGCCGGCGTCAACATCGAGGACGTCAGGATCGAGCACTCGCCCGGGCTGCCTGTCGGCGTGGCGGAACTGTCCGTCCGTCCCGCCGAGGCCGGGACGCTGCTGGACGCGCTGGAGGCGGGCGGGTGGCCGGTCCGCCGTTAGGTGCGGATCCCACTGGAGTGCCGTCGGTGATGCGTACCGGCGCGGACTGGTACCCCGGTAGCATCGCACGGGTGAAGACTTCAGCCAGCCTGGACAGCGACCAGGAGAGCGAAACGGATAGCGGGTCCAGGCTCGTCGTCGCGGTTGACGGGCCCTCCGGGGCCGGCAAGTCGAGTACGTCCCGCGGTGTGGCTATCGCGCTGGGCCTGCGCTACCTGGATACCGGGGCGATGTACCGAGCGCTGACCTGGTGGCTGCTCGAGCGCGGCGCCGACACCACCGACTCCGAGGTGGTGGCCATGCTGGCCACCGGGCCGTTCATCGAGGTCAGCACGGACCCGCGGGCGCCGTGGACCCGGGTCAACGGCACCGACGTGTCCGAGGCGATCAGGACCCGGGAGGTCACCGCCGCGGTCAGCGCCGTCGCGGCCGTCCCGCAGGTCCGCGCGCAGCTGATCGCGATGCAGCGGCAGATCATCGCCAGCGCCCCGGGGATCGTGGCCGAGGGCCGCGACATTGGCACCGTGGTCGCGCCCGATGCGCAGGTCAAGGTGTTCCTGACGGCCGACGGCGCCGCCCGGGCCAGCCGCCGGGCCACCGAGGCCAACTGGTCCACCCGCGCCGACCAGGACCGGCGCGACCGGCTGGACGCGGCGCAGAGCGGGATGGCCGCGGACGCGGTCGAGATCGATTCCACCGGGCTCGGCCTAGACGAGGTGGTCGGCCTCATCGTCGGACTGGTCCTGCAGAAGAGCAGGAAATGATGCCGAACGAGGCCGCCCCCGTACCCGTTGTCGCCGTCGTCGGCCGGCCCAACGTGGGCAAGTCGACGCTGGTGAACCGGATCCTGGGTAGCAGGCAGGCGGTCGTCGAGGACACCCCGGGTGTCACCAGGGACCGGGTCGCCTACGACGCCATCTGGAACGGCCGGGCGTTCACCCTGGTGGACACCGGCGGCTGGGAGCCCTCGGTGGAGGGCACGGAAAGCCTGGCCGCCCGGGTCGCCGCCCAGGCCAGGGTGGCAGTGGATGCCGCCGACGCGGTGCTGTTCGTAGTGGACGCCACGGTGGGGGTGACCGACGCGGACGCGGCGGTCGCCAACGTGCTGCGCCGCTCCGGCAAGCCGGTCGTGGTCGCGGCCAACAAGGTCGACGACACCCGGGCCGAATCCGAGGTCGCCACGCTGTGGTCGCTTGGCCTCGGCGAACCCGCCCCGGTCAGCGCCCTGCACGGGCGCAGCAGCGGCGACCTGCTCGACCTGGTGCTCGACGCACTGCCGGACGCGCCTAAGGAGACCGACGCCGACGCCGGACCGCGCCGGGTAGCTCTGCTCGGCCGGCCGAACGTCGGCAAGTCCAGCCTGCTGAACAAGCTGGTCGGCCACGAGCGCGCGCTGGTCGACCCGGTGGCCGGCACCACGCGGGACCCGGTGGACGAACTCGTCGAGCTCGGCGGTATCACCTGGCGGTTCGTGGACACCGCGGGCATCAGGCGGCGGTTCAGGGAAAACCAGGGCGCCGACTACTACGCGGCGCTGCGTACTGCGGGCGCGCTCGACTTGGCCGAGGTCGCCGTGGTCCTGGTCGACGCGAGCGAGCCGCTCACCGAACAAGACCTGCGGATCGTCGCCATGGTCATCGAGGCCGGCCGGGCCCTGGTCATCGCCTACAACAAGTGGGACCTGGTCGACGAGGAGCGGCAGCGGTACCTGGAACGCGAGATCGACCGGCAGCTGCACACGGCCCGCTGGGCGCCCCGGGTGAATATCTCTGCCGCCACCGGACGGCACATGGACCGGTTGGTGCCCGCGCTGGAGACGGCGCTGGAAGGATGGGAGACCCGGGTGTCCACCGGCAGGCTCAACGCCTGGCTGACCGGGCTGGTCGCGGCCACCCCGCCGCCGGTGCGCGGCGGCCGCCAGCCGAAGATCCTGTTCGCGACCCAGGCCGGTGTCCGCCCACCGCACTTCGTCTTGTTTTCCTCGGGTTTCCTCGAGGCGTCCTACCGCCGGTTCCTCGAGCGGCGGCTGCGCGAGGAGTTCGGCTTCGACGGCAGCCCGGTGCAGGTCTCCGTCCGGGTCCGGGCCAAGCGGGAACGCACCGGACGCCGCCCCGCCGCCAGGAGCGGACACCGGCACTAGGTGTGTCAGCCAGGTCCGTTCGGTCCCAAAATCCCTAGGACCTTGATCTTCTCGAGGCCGACCGCAGGCACGCGTAGCATCCGTACGGCCTGAGCTAGGACACGAACGCGCCCGGCGGGGCGGCGGGGGAGGGGATGGCAGTCGCGTCGGTCACCGGCTTGGCCCCCGCGGTGAAGCGCTCCAGGTCGCGGCCGTGCCGGACGCGCCCGGGCATCGGGTCCCCGGCCGCCCGGCGGGTGAGCGCCTCTACCG
>JBAUAY010001312.1:0-1516 GCA_049676235.1 Streptosporangiaceae bacterium | reverse complement strand
AGCACATCCCGCGCCGGCACGTCACCCACCCTTAAGTCGCCCCCACACGCGCGTACGCGTCTCGATACCGTGCCGCATTGCGCGCCCAGGTCCGGTCCCCGGACACCCATTCACGGGCATTGTCTCCGAGTTTTCTTCGGATATCCGGACTGTAAAGCAGGCGTTCAAGGCAGTCGGCAGGTGACACCGGATCTTGCGGTATTGTTTGCGCCCCGTCACTTCGTGTTTGACGATTTCGGTGAGTGCTTTCACTTGACTAGTGACAACGCACAGTCCGCTCGCCATCGCCTCCACGGGCTTCAATGGGGTCACGAGCTGACAGACCCGATCTGATGTGCGCGGAACGACGAAAATATCGAGGAGCGCGTGGAATTGGCGTACTTTCGCCGCGGGCACGCGGCCGGTGAAGACGGCCGCCCCGGCCAGGCCGATGTCCGCTGCCTGGCGCTGCAGGGCCGCGCGTTCAGGTCCGTCGCCGACGATCAGCGCCCGGGTGGGCACGCCGCGGGCGCGCAGGATAGCGGTGGCCTGGAGCAGCGTACCGATGCCCTCGTGCGGGACCAGGCTGGACACCACGCCGACCACGTACTCGTCCGGACCGATGCCGAGGGCGGCGCGCAGCCCGGTGACATCGGGCAGCGGCCGGAGGAACTCCGCGGAGACGGCGTTCGGCACGATGAGGATCTTCTCCGCGCCGACGCCGCGGGCCACGATCTCCTCCCGCATGGCCTCGCCGAGCGCCACCACCAGGTCGGCGGCCAGCATGCAGCGGGTCTCGGTGTCCCGGTTTTGTTGGTAGAGCTCACTGCTCGCGAGCCGCTCAGCGTCCCCGTGGCGGGACAGCCAGGTGTCCTCCCAGAACCCGCGCACCTCGTACACCACGGGCAGGCCGTACCGTTCGCGCAGGGCGAGGGCGAGCCGGGCGTTGGCGAAGTTGCTCGCCGCGTGCAGCACCGCAGGCCGGATCCGGCTCGTCAGGCCGGCGGCGAGCTCGAGGCCCAGGTCGGCGGTCTTGGGGCCGGGGCGCCCTGGCATCAGCCAGGGCAGCAGGCGGTGATAGGGCACGCCGTCCAGCAGCACCAGGCGGCGGCCGTCGAGCCTGCCCTGGGTCACCGGGTATCCGCACCTGGTGGCCACGTGCGGATCGAGCCCGGCGGCCCGCTGGGCGACCGCGATCTCGTGCGTCCTGATCGTGTACCCGGCGCTCGTGGTGGGCAGGTCGTCGGTGACCAGGTGCAGCACGCGTCCCGGGACCCGCTCGGCCGGCCGCCGGGCGCGGCCTCCGCTGCCCAGTTCATGATCGTGGCCAGAAATGGGCGCTATGTGCCCCGAACTGGCCATGATCATGGACCGGCCCTGGGGGGCGGCCACCGGGCGGGCCAGGAGCGCTTGCTCGGCGGCGAGGGTAGCGCGGAGGCGCCGGGCTCGGCGGCCGCGCGTCCCTTCGAGCATCCTGAGGGCCTCGGTGAGCTGCCCCTGCTGCCAGGCCAGGCGCGCGGCGAGCCGGGGCTTGGCC
>JBAUAY010001311.1:0-3820 GCA_049676235.1 Streptosporangiaceae bacterium | reverse complement strand
ATCCACCGACTTGTTAGTAGGCGGCGGCAATACCAGGAAGCGGAGTGCCCCTCTAGACTTGGGAGAGACACTCCGCTTATGTTCTGATCGACAGTTATAATGAGCAGGAAAGCTACAGCACCTTACTTGTGCGGTCACTCCCTGCCGAAACTATCGAATTCTCCGTTTCGTGCGCCTCCGAGAAACGCATGCCATTCATCCGATGTAAATCGGAGAACCGGTCCCTCGGAGTCCCTGCTGTTGCGGACACCGATCCTGCCATCGGGCAGGTTTGCCACCTCGACGCAGTTGCCGTTGGAGAAACTCAGAGAGCTCTTCACCCAGTAAGAACCTGAATCCGGCCTTTCGGGCGGCCCTTCGAACGTAGGTCTACCCACGTTACTACCTCACTGATTGTTGGATATTATCCTGAATGCGTTACCACGGAAAGTAGTTTGAGTCATACATACCGTAGCCGCTCAACTTTTATCGTAGCAGACATCACTGGAACCCAGGGTCCCTCTCGCCTCAAATAGCGCCACGGCCCAGTAGATGTTTGTTGTACCTACGGTGTACCGCACACCTCAACGTGCGCAGACATGGCTGCGCCCGTCGCCCCAGCCGCGCCGCTGGTCAGTTCCGGCAAGACGAGTCAAGCTCCCTGACAGCCCGGGCAACCTAGGAACGGCCAGGCCAGAAGGCGCCGTCACTGGCAACGATGGGGGTTAAAAGGACTTGCGTCACTTACGCATCAGCGCGCCGCTGGGCACCTGACCAATGCGACTCCGCTGTTTTGAGTATGAGTGCTCTCGACGCCACCGGGTCGAGCGACGCTTCGGCGAGCATCTGAAATGCGATCCTGTGCAAGTACGTCTCCCTCTCCCCCTCCAAGGTGAAGCCGCTCCTCAGATGCTCGGTGCTAACCACATCTTGCAGCATCGCATCACTATCTTCCCCAAAACCGAATATAACAAAAGACTCTCCGAAGACCCTGTGGTGCGCGTCAAGGGGGAGAATCTGCAACGTTAGATTTGGCCGGTCAGCATCTCGCGCGAGACGCTGAAGCTGCTCATACATTACCGACTCATCACCGATCCGGCGCTTCAAGACCGATTCATCGAGTACGACCAATAGCTGCAGCTCTTCGCGATCCAGCACCTGCTGGCGTTGCATGCGGACTCTGACCAATCGGCCGATCATGCCTGGCGCGATTGGCTCGATCCGGCTGTAGCTGCTAATTATATGCCTGGCATAAGCCTCCGTTTGCAGCAGGCCAGTGACCACGTCAACGTGCCAGATGGCCATGGACGTCGCCTCATGCTCCAGACCGATGAACTGCTGATAGTCCTCGGAAAGGCTGTCCCCGAATTCTTCCCACCAGCCCTTCTGCGCCGCATCCTCGGCGAGCGTGAGAAGGAGCGCGCGGCGGGCCCCAGTGATCTGGTAGTAGTCGAGCAGCCTCTCGACTTCCCGTGGCCGCAAGCCGGTTCTGGCCCGCTCGTACCTGCTGATCTTGGAGGGCGACCATTTCAGCGCCGCGGCGACCGCGTCTCCGCTCTTGCCCTTGCTCTCCCTGATCCCGCGCAACTCAGCGGCAAGCCGACGCCGACGCACCGTGGGGCTTCCTGGCGCGATCATCAGGCGTCCCTTCTCCTCGGTGCCGCGCGCGGACTAGTGAGCCGGTCACGCAGATTTCACGGAAACAATTTGTGAAACCTTTAGTACACCGTACACTCGCCCATGGCAACCAAGCCCCCAGTCCGCCGGGGACATCGCCTAGTCAAGCGCCCATCGCACGGGCGGGGCTGGTGGACGCGCTCCGCAAGGGCGGGTCGGGGCAACGTCGCCTCGGACCGAGCTGGAAAGGTGAGGCGGGCGCGAAACTGGGCGGCCGCACCCGGTATCGTAGCGGCCTGTTCATGGACTGGGCGTTGATACGCCACGTCCAGCCGACCTTGCTCGTACCTATCGCGGGAGAATGCCCGGCGCTGCGACTGCTGTACAGCTATATGGCCAAGGGGACAGTGGTGAAGAAATGCACCCGGAGTTGCTAGTCCGACCGGAGACCGGATGGGCTCTGGCGAGTCAGTCAGGCTTAGCAGAATAGGCGCGCCGCACCTGGCGTAATCTCACGACCGGCCCGGGGTGGATCAGCTGAATCAACACTAGGCCGTTCGTCGTGCGCCAGGTTAGCTCATCCCCAAAAGTAAGTGTGCGCGCTCGAGGCCGCTACTACGTGAACGCTGGGCGCCTGGGCCGCTGTCGCGGAGGCCGCCGAGCCAGCCAGAATTGACCCTACAGCGCTAAGTGCTAGGATGGCTGGAACGATGATGACTCGCCTTATGGGCATGATTCCTCCGTGGTGTCTGCCGAGGTCAGCAGCCCGCTGCATGTCTTCGTCGGCACGCACGGCACATCTGATTTACCTAGGGCAATGGCCGCCTTTCGGTTATTACATGACCTAGCGTAAGTCCTTGACTACACTATTTTCAAATACTAAATATTTCATCATTCTTTTATGCAATATTCTATGTTCTCATGCAGGGAAAATAAATATTATTTATGCAGTGCAAGGTGCTGCGCAATTTGCACTGCGGGCGCATAGGAAGATGGCGATACTGCCGCCAGAAGGCGCCCTGATACCGAATTAATGTCCGGAAATCGCCTGCTTGTTCCGTAAATGTTCTGGTAGTAGGGTTTGTCCCATGCCCCCGGGGACCCCGGCCGGTGCGCTGGTCGGCCGCGATAGCGAGCTGGCGTTCCTGACCGGGCTGATAAGAGAGGTGGCTCGGGGGCGCGGCAGTTCGGTGCTCATCGAGGGCGAGCCAGGCATCGGCAAGTCCGCACTGGTGCGGGCGGCGGCGGAGCGGGCGCCGGAGGCCGGCTGCCAGGTGTTCTGGGGAGCCGGTGACGAACTCGGCCAGGCCCTGCCGCTGCTGCCGTTCCTCGACGGATTGCAGGTCCGCGAGCCCTCGACGAATCCCCGGCGGAACACGATCGTCCGGCTCTTGCGCGGCGAGGTCGCCGCCGACCGCGGCACGGACGTGCCCGCCGTGCTGGCCGAGCAGCTGCTGGCGCTGGTCGCCGAGCAGTACGCGGTGTGGCCGACCATCCTGGTTGTCGACGACCTGCAGTGGGCCGACCAGGCCAGTATCACCCTGTGGGGACGGCTGGCGAGGTCGGCGCGGCAGGTGCCGCTGTTGCTGGTCGGGATGATGCGCCCGGCGCCCGGGCGGGATGACCTGCTGGCGCTGCGGCGAGTGGTGGACGACGCCGCCCGGCTCCAGCTCACCGGGCTCGGCGGGGTGGCGGTGGCCCACCTGGTGGCCGACCTGGCCGGCGGCAAGCCCGACGGCAGCCTCCTGCGGCTCGCCGACGGGGCGGCCGGCAACCCGCTCTACCTCACCGAACTCTTCGCCGCGCTGGCCCGCAGCTCCGGTCTGACCGTCACCGAGGCGGGCGCCGCCGAGCTGGCGGGCGGTTCCGCGCCAAGCTCCCTGTCGGCGGCCATAGCGGACCGCCTTGGCTTTGTGACCGGGCCGGTGCGCGAGGTGCTGCGGGCAGCGGCCCTGCTCGGCACGGATTTCGCGGTCCCTGATCTGGCGATCGTGCTGGGGCGCGGCGTGGCGGACCTTATCCCGGCGGTCGACCAGGCATGTGCCGTCGGCGTGCTGGCCGAGTCCGGCCAGGGCCTCGGGTTCCGGCATCCGCTGATCCGGGCCGCGCTGTACGACGATATGCCGGCGCCGGTACGCGCCGCCTGGCACCGCGACGCGGGACGCGCCCTCGCGGAGGCGGGCGCGCCGCCGGACCGGGTGGCGCGGCAGATGCTGCGCGCGGT
>JBAUAY010001310.1:0-5216 GCA_049676235.1 Streptosporangiaceae bacterium | reverse complement strand
GAGGTCTACATCCAGTACGGCTCCAAGCTGCCGGTCTCGGTCGCACCCGCGCTCAAGTGGCGTAACCGGCCCATGGTCGGCGCGAAGTGGCTGTTCCTGCGCAGCGGCCCGGGCGCCACCAACCACTTCGAGGGCGGCGGATTCGCCCGCAGCAACGACGACGTGGTCTACCCGAACCTGATGTTCCACTTCCTGCCCATCGCGATCCGCTACGACGGCTCGCAGCCGGCGGGCGGTCACGGGTACCAGGTGCACATCGGCCCGATGTACTCCGACTCCCGCGGTACCTGCAAGATCACCTCGACCGACCCGGCGGTGCACCCGGCGCTGCGGTTCAACTACGTGTCCACGCCGACCGACCGGCGGGAGTGGGTGGAGGCGATCCAGGTCGCCAGGAAGATCCTGACCCAGCCGGCCTTCGACGACTACAACGCGGGCGAGCTGTCTCCCGGCCCGTCGGTGCAGACCGACGAGGAGATCCTGGCCTGGGTGGCCAAGGACGCCGAGACCGCGCTGCACCCGTCCTGCACGGCCAAGATGGGCACCGACCCGATGGCGGTGACCGACCCGGCGAGCTTGCGGGTGCACGGATTGCAGGGACTGCGGGTCGTCGACGCCTCGGTCATGCCGTACGTCACCAACGGCAACATTTACGCGCCCGTCATGATGATCGCTGAGAAGGCGGCCGACCTGATTCTCGGCAATACGCCGCTGGCGGCGGAGCCGGTGGAGTTCTTCCGCCGGGACCGCGATGTGGCGCGGGCAGGCGAAAGCCAGGTCCGTTCGGATGATTAAAAGATCATTTGCCGGGCCGAACGGGCGACGTGCGTACCGCCGCGGAGCGCAGCTCCGCATCGGGGGGCCCGGGGGGTCGTCCCCCCGGGCTGACAGAGCCCCACAACGTGGGATTCTTCTGTGGAAAACTAGACAGACCGGCTATCACGTCACCATGATCTAACTGGCACGGGGTAAGACGAGGAGCGACCTGGCATGACCACACCAAACGAGGCTCTCGACGGCCCCGGGGGGAACGCCGCGAGCGATCCGCTGCCCGAGGCGACCGGGCTGGTGCGCGGCGCGTCGGAGGCGGGCTACGAGCTCAAGATCCTCGGCGGTCTCGGGGTCCGGGTGCTATGCCCCGATTTCCCGCCCCGGCTGCGCGCCGGGCAGGATATCGACCTGGCCTGCATGGGCAAGAACCGGAAAAAAGTCGCTGCGTACCTGGAAAGCGCGGGCTGCGAGCCTGACCGCCGGTTCAACAACCTGAACGGGGACCGGCAGATGTACTTCATCGCCCCGTCCGGGCAGCGGCCCATCGACGTCATGGTGGACCGGCTGTCGATGTGCCACACGCTGGAGTTCAAATCCTCGTTCGGCTCCCCCTCGATGACCCTTGACCCCGCCGACCTGCTGCTCTCCAAGCTGCAGATTGTCGAGCTCAACGCGAAGGACGCGCACGACATCTTCCACCTGCTGTCCGGGCTGCGGGTGGGCCGGGACTCCGCCCGCCCGTCCATCGACCCCGACCGGTTCGGCGCGGTGCTCGCCGCCGACTGGGGTTGGTGGCGGACGGTGACGGGCAACCTGGCTAAGCTGCCCGACCTGCTCTCCGCCCAGCCTGGCCTGGCCCCGCCGTACCCGCGGTACGACGCGCTGACACAGGCGAAGCACCTGCAGGAAGTCGCCGAGACGGTACCGAAGGGGCTCAAGTGGAAACTGCGGTCCAATGTGGGCGACCGGGTCCGCTGGTACGAACTACCCGAAGAAGTGGATCACTGACCTGTCTGGAATCAGCGATCAATAAGGAAGGCACGCCGCGATGAAAGTCTTTTTCGCCACGGATATCCATGGCTCCGAGATCTGCTGGCGAAAATTCCTCAACTCTGCCGCCTTCTATAAGGCCGACTTGGTCGTGCTCGGCGGGGACGTGACCGGCAAGGTCCTGGTGCCGATCCTGGCCATGCCCGGCCACTGGGAAGTGACCTTCGGTGGCCAGCGACTCCAGCTGGAGACCAGGGCTGAACTCGACGAGATCCAGCGCAAGATCCGCGATCGCGGGTCCTACCCCGCCGTGATGTCCACGGACGAGCTTGACGCGCTGAACGAGCAGGACGGTTCGATCGACCGCAGGTTCACCCTGGAGATGACCCACGGCCTGGACCGATGGCTCGACATGGCCGACGGCAAGCTGCGCGGCGGCGACATCCCGTGCATCCTCAACGGCGGGAACGACGACATCTGGGACATCGACGCGATCATCGAGGCGTCCCCTTCTGTCAGTTTCGCCGAGAGCAAGGTGCTCGACATCGGCGGGTTCTATCTCGCCTCGATGGGCTGGACCAACCCGACCCCGTGGAACACATTCCGCGAGGCGCCCGAGGACGTCCTGACGTCGAAGATCGACGCCGTGGTCTCGCAGATCCCCGACATGAGCCGGGCGATATTCAACTTCCACGCGCCGCCGTACGGTACCGGGCTCGACGAGGCACCCGCGCTCGACAAGACGATGCGCCCCACGCACGGCGGCGCGGTGATGAAGCCAGTTGGTTCGACCGCTGTCCGCGAGGCCATCCTCAAGTACCAGCCGCCGCTGTCGGTGCACGGTCACATCCACGAGAGCCGGGGAGTGAAGAAGCTCGGCAGCCGGACCTTGTCCATCAACCCCGGCAGTTCCTACACCGACGGCGTGCTGCAGGGCGCGCTCCTCGAACTGAACGAGAAGAAGGGGAAGGTCACCAAGTACATACTCGTGAACGGATGAGGACCCCCAGCCACCCGAATCCCCGAGCCGTGTTGCCCTACTCTCGCTAGCCGGGGAATCCGGCGGGTCGTTCGGCGGGAATAGCGGAGTGTAAGTCCTCAACTTCGCAAACAGCAGTGCGAGAGGTCGCTAAGGCCTATATTGACGCTAGATGAAGACAAACACGCCAGATGTAGCCTTTTAGCTCGTCCAATCGGACAAAACTGGATCAATCAGGATAACCCGGAGGGATACGTATGACGGCAGGAGCACTCGGGGAGGAGAGGCCGACTCTCTTCCTCCGCAAGGCGACGGGCCTGGTCCGCGGCTGGTCTGTCAGGGACTCGCTGATCTACGCGTGCCTGGCGACCAACTTCGTGACGCTCGGCATCTACGAGTTCACCTTCGCCCAGCCGGCGTTCCCGAAGGGCCAGCTCATAACGGCGGTGATTATCGGGGGAATCTGGGTTTCGTTCCTGGTGATCGCCTATGCCGGGCTCGTGGTCACGATCCCGCGGGCCGGCGGCGATTACGTCTGGCAGACCAGGATCCTGGGCAGCGGCGTCGGCTTCGTGATGGCCGCGACCGGCTGGTGGTTCATTCTCTGGCTGTGGGCGCCGATCTACGGCAACATCTTGTCGGTTCAGTTGTTCGAGCCGCTGTGGGCGACGCTCAAGTGGACCTGGCCTGGCGGCGGCTACGCGTGGTTCGGCACGCACAACGGGATCTTCATTGTGACGTTGATCACGATCGCGCTGGCCGGCGTCCTGGTTTCCATCGGCATGGCCGGATACGCGAAGGTCCAGCGCTGGTGCTTCATTGGCGGACTGATCGGCTTCGCCGTCGTCGTGATCCTGCTGCTTTTCAACTCACACGCCAGCTTCGTCAGCTCGTTCAACCTCGAAGGGCACAAGCTCTTCGGCGTCAACAACGCCTACGCGGCCACCAACAAGGCGGCCGCCAAGGCCGGCTACACCACATCGCCGCTCGGCTTCGGCCCGCTCGGACCGACGATGCTGCTCGTTCCGGCGTTGATGTTCTTCCTCCTGTGGCCGAACTGGGGCACCACCCTATACGGCGAGGTCCGCGGCGCGAGCGATTTCAAGCGGGTGTTCGCCGGCATGTTCTTCGGTCTGTGGACCACGGTCGCCCTCACGATCATCTTCCTGCTGCTGATGGCCAAGACCGTCGGCTGGGGCTTCTACCAGAATCTCAACTCGCTGGACTTCAACCTCACCCCGCAGTTCGGCATCTGGCCGTACCCGTTCATGTTCGCCGGCTGGCTGGTACACAACACCGCCTTTCAGGTGGCCCTGATCCTGGTGCTCAGCCTGTGGTTCTTCGGCTGGGTGGGAACCCTGTTCCTGTCCTCGACCCGGGTCATCTTCGCGGCCGCGTTCGACCGCGTGCTCCCCGACCGGGCCGCTGAGGTTTCTGAGAAGCGCCGGGTGCCGTTCTATTCGCTGATCTTGATGTTGCTGCCTGCCGTGGGGCTGGCGGCGCTGTACGCGTACAACACGACGTTCGTCACCTACACGCTGGACGCCACGCTGGTCATCGCGGTGACGTACCTGTTCAGCGCGATCGCGGTGGTCATCCTGCCGCTGCGCAAGCCGGACCTGTGGTTCGCCTCGCCGGCCAGCAAGGTGAAGCTGTTCGGCGTGCCCATCGTGCCGGTGGCCGGGGTGGTCACGATCGCGCTGCTCGTGTTCAACCTCTACGAGTGGCTGTCGAACGACAATTACTTCGTCAACAAGCCGGCCTCCCTCATCTACATGGGCTCGATGTACGTGCTGGCCATCGTCATCTTCGTGGGCGCCCGCATCATCCGCAACCGCCAGGGCATCGACCTGTCCCTGATCAACAAGGAGATCCCCGTCGAGTAGGTGTTTCATGATCGCGGAGGCTCTGGTGCGCCCGAGCCTCCGCGATCATCTTTGTTAGGAGCCGAGGATGAGCGAGCCGGAGGGGCGCACGTTCCTGGTGACCGGGGGCAACACCGGGATCGGGCGGGCGACGGCAGCCGGGCTGGCGGGCCGGGGCGGCCGGGTGTGGATCACGGCCAGGTCCCGGGCCAAGGGCGAGGCGGCGGTCGCCGCGATCAAGGCCGAGACCGGCAGCGATTCGGTCTGGTTCCTGCCGCTCGACCTGGCCGATCTGGATTCGGTGCGATCCGGCGCCGCAGGCTTCCTGGCCCGGGGTGAGCCGCTGCACGTGCTGGTGAACAACGCCGGCGTGGCGGGGCGGCGCGGCCTGACCAAGCAGGGGTTCGAGCTGACGTTCGGGGTTAATCACCTCGGCCACTTCGCACTGACAAGCACCCTGCTCGGCTGCCTGACCGGCAGCGCTCCGGCCCGGGTGGTGACGGTGTCCAGCGACGCCCACTACTCGGCCAAGGGCATCGACTTCGAGGCGCTGCGCCGGCCCGCCCGCGGCCTGACGGGCTTGCCCGAGTACGCGGTCTCCAAGCTGTGCA
>JBAUAY010001309.1:0-3411 GCA_049676235.1 Streptosporangiaceae bacterium | reverse complement strand
CACCGTGTTCGGTTGGACGACGATCGACGCCGGCTCGCCGATGTGGGCTCTGCCGGGCTACGGCGACCATCTGGAGGAACTCAACCCCTGCCTGCGCGCGGGGATGAAGCAGATGGGCGCACCCGAGGGCTTCGAGGACGTCGTAGCGACGATCTTGCCCCGCGAGGGCGGCCCGGCACGCTGGAGCGTGACCTTCGCCGTCGACGACGTGGACGCGATAGCTGCGCGAGCGCGTGAGCTCGGAGGCTCGGTCCTGGCCGAGCCGCAGAATGCGCCGTGGGTGCGATTCGCCGTCCTTGCCGATCCGGCTGGCGCGTCCTTCACCGCCAGCCAGTTCGTCGCGGAGAACCGCTAGACGATCCCCGATTGAGACGCCTCCCGGTCGCTGAACCGTCCAGGCGACGGCACGCGCGGCGAGCGCCGGCTGGACCGACGCGCCCGCCACACCGGCACTCCGGCAGACCCGCGGTCGGCTCAACATGCAGCCGCCCGGCCTGAATATTTATACATAGAATTTCGCACGGAGAGTGCGCGCTCATGCCGCTCTGCGGTCGGGGCGCATCCCTGGGTCAGGTGAGCGGCTCCGATAGCGTACAGGGATGGCATCAACGGAGAAGATCGAGGCGTTCTTGGCTGAACCGCGTAACATCGTCGTCGCCGGGATCCGCCGTGACGGCCGCCCGCATCTGAGTCCCAACTGGTTCTTCTGGGACGGCCAGCGGTTCTACGTCTCCACGACACGTGGCCGCGTGAAGTACGCGATCTTCCGCCGGGACCGGCGGGCGCAACTGCTCGTTGACGATTCCACCGGGTTCCGCGCCGTGCTGGTCCCGGCCACCGTGGAGATCCGCGAGGATATCGCCGCGGAGCTGCCTTGCTTCCGCGCTATCCGAGAGAAGCACGGGATGGCGGTACCAGACGACGATGAGCATCTGCGTGCCCTGACAGCCGAGGGGCGGGTCCTGCTGGCGATCACACCGGAGGAGCCACCCTCGGGCTGGACCTGCTGGGGCCTGGACTAGCTGCCAGGATCCCAGGCTGGCAGGACGGCAGCCATACGCATGCCTGCCCAGACTGCGTCGGTATCCGCATGCCGCATATCGTTACCGGTCATCCAGCCGTTGCGGTTGCTGGCAGTTGTAAGACTTAGGGACATGCTCGTCTCCAGCTACATCACGCCGAAGGCCCGCAAGGGCGTGTCAAGCGCGATCGAGGGCCGTGGGCTGGTTGCCGTGGCGCCGATCGCCGCTGACGAGCTCGTCGCGATCAAAGGCGGTCACATCGTCACCACCGCTGCCCTGCGGTCCCTGCCGGAACGCCTGCAGAACTCCGAGGTTCAGATCGCCGGCGGCTTTCACCTGGCCGCCGTACTGGACGCAGAGTACGAGCCGGTCATGCTCTTCATCAATCATTCCTGCGAGCCGAACGTGGGCTTCGCGGGCAACATCGTCCTGGTCGCCATGCGCGACATCAGCCCAGGCGAGGAGCTGACCACCGACTACGCCCTGTTCGATGACTACGACGGCATGATGCACTGCCAGTGCGGAACGCCGTCGTGCCGCGGCACGATCGGCGGCCGGGACTGGCAGCGGCCAGACGTGCAGCGCAAGTACGGCAGCTACTTCTCTTCCTATCTCCTGCGCCGGATGGCCCGCCAGCCGGACCGCCCCCGCTGAGTCAGGCTTCACCCGCTCAGGGCTGACATGCCCGTGATCGCGAGGAGCTTATTGCTGACCAGGACTCCGAGGGTTCCGCCCGGGCAGCGACTGCCCGTGCCCGGCCAGCCGGGTCCCGCTCGGCACTGGCTCGGGCAGGTAGCTGGCCGTGGCGCGGAACGGGCCGGGCTGTCCCTGGACGGCGAGGCGGGTGGGCGGCTGGAAGACGGTGATCTGGAGACTCCCCTCGCGGCGGCGGGGGATGGTGCGGGTCTGGCGGTAGGTGGCGCCCACCCCGGCCGGGCCCGGCGAGGTCGGCACGGTGCGCGCGATCGCGTAGTTCCATCGTGGGATGTTCCGCAGGTCGGCCAGGAACGCGAAGACCTCACCGGCGGGCCGGGCGATCGTGACGGTGTTCTGGAACGTCTGCATCGTGGTCTGCGGGGTCAGCTGTCCAGCAGCCGCCGGGCGGCGGTGGGATCGTGGGCGGGCAGCACGATCAGGCCGGGCTGCTGCCCGGCGAGCGCGCGGACTTTGCCGGTGGACTCGGCGAGCTGGCGGCGGTGGCCGACGCCGGGGAGCTGGCCGCGTTGCAGGATGTCAGCGCCGTAGGTGAGGTCCCCGGCCAGCAGTAGCGGCGGCCGGTGGGCGCGGCGGACCAGCAGCGACACCGACCCGGCCGTGTGGCCGGGGGTGGGCAGCAGCGTCAACGACCCGTCGCCCATCACGTCCAGCGATTCGGTGAACGGCGCCAGACCGGGATCCTTCGCGGGCTCCATGGTGACCTGGCGCCAGTGCAGGCCGGGCAGCTGGATGTGGCTGCGCATAAAGCCGCGCAGCACCGGGCCGGGCTTGGCCAGCTCGGCCCATTCGGCGGCGGACACCAGCAGGTCGGCGCCGGTCAGCTCGGCCAATCCGCCGATGTGGTCCTGGTGGAGGTGAGACAGGACGGCGGTATCCACGTCGGAAGGGGCGTAGCCGAGCGTGCCGAGCTGCGCGGACAGAGTGTCCTGCTCGCCGATGTCGAACCGGGCGAGCCGGTCGTACAGGTAGCCGGTGAGGCCGCCGGGGAAATAATGGTCATCGGTAACCGAGGCGCGGTCCTGCCCGGTGTCGAACAGGATCAGCCCGCGGGTGTGCTCGATGACGTAGACGTTGACCGGCCGTGGCGGGGTCCACTGCCGGGATGTCAGCAGCCACCAGTACGTCGGCTTACGGCTGCCGTAGGGGTGTTCGGGCCGGATCTGCACGGTTCCGGTGCTGATCACCGACACCGCCTTGACCGCGCTCGCTGATCCGGGCTCGGTCCGTGACATTGCGGTCGGGGTGTTCATCGCTTGACCCTCGTTTCTGTACTCCTCGCCCGGGCCGTCCCGGGCCTTACATCACCCAGGCTCCCGCCAGCGGCCGGGCATGTCAGTGATGTCAGTTGCGGCCCGGGCGACCAAAGTCACAGGCCGGCGGATCCCCCGGACTCGGCGTACAACCGGGTCGCATCCAGGATCACGATGCGGTCCGCCGCGGTCGCGATGACTCCGGCGACCCGCAGCTCGCGCAGCACCCGGGCCACCACCTCGCGGACCGACCCGGCCGCGTCGGCCAGCTCCTGCTGCGAGACGCGGGCGGCCAGCCGCCCGGCCGGCTCCTGCTGGGCGGAGGCAAGATCGAGAAGATGCGCGGCGACCCGCTGGCGCACCGAGCCGAACGCGTTGACCGCGGTTTGCTCCAAGGTGTCATACAGCCGGCGGTTCAGCTC
>JBAUAY010001308.1:0-4151 GCA_049676235.1 Streptosporangiaceae bacterium | reverse complement strand
GGACAGCCCTCCGCCCAGCACACGGGCCAGCGCCCCGTCCCAGCCCGGCGAGGCCCGTCCCGTCACCTCCCCGCCGGCCCGGCACCCGGAGCCGACCCGGCACGCGGCGCGCCCTCCACGCCACGAGCAGCCCAGACTGCCCCATGGCGAGCCCATGTACACCATCGAGGACGGGCCGAAGGTCGTCGCGCTGACCATCGACGATGGCCCGAGCCCGGTGTACACGCCGCAGATCCTCCGGATTCTGCGCCGGTACGGGATCACTGCGTCGTTCTCGATGATCGGGCAGAGTGCGGCCGCGTTCCCGGAGGTCGCGCGGGAAGTGGTGGCGGCCGGTCACATGATCGTCAACCACACCTGGAACCACTACAACCTCGGCTATATGTCGGCCGTGGCCGTTCAGGCCGAGATATCGCAGGCGACTGACGCGATCCACGCCGCCACCGGGGAACGTCCCCGCATGTTCCGCGCGCCCTACGGGGTGTGGCCGCCGGCCGTCTTCAGCTACTGCGCGCAGGCCGGGCTGACCCCGCTGGCCTGGTCGGTCGACCCGCGCGACTGGTCGCGCCCGGGCGCCCGCGCGATCGTTCGCGACATCCTGTCCGACACCCGCACCGGCTCGATCATCCTTGAGCACGACGGCGGCGGAAACCGATCGCAGACCGTGACGGCGCTGAAGATCTGGCTGCCCCGGCTGCTCGACAAGGGCTACCTGTTTACCACCCCGTTAGCCAGAACGATACGTCCCCGCCTAGGACCGGCCAGGGCTCGCCACCGGTGGTGAACGCAATCCAGCCGCACCCGCTATTCGACATCTTCCGTGTGATGGGACACCGGAGCTGCGTTCTGCTAGCCGGGATGAGAGTGATAACGCTGGTAACGGCATTTATGTCAACTTGAGCGTTAGTCTCGTGCTCACGCGGCAAGCGGGTGGACGCTGCTGTCCCGTTTCCCGGTTCTCGTCCCGGTCTCACTGAGCTTGGCCGGTCAGGGAGCTTGTCCATACCTGACGACATGGCAAGCCGCGCCAGTCTGGATAAGACAGGACACCAAGCCTAGCTAGGCTGGCCCCCCGCCGCTAGGCCGCGGGGCCAGGCGGTAGATCGCGCCGGCGGTGTCGTCACTTACGTACAGGGCGCCGTCCGGGCCGGGCACCGCGTCTACGGGACGTCCCCAGAAGCTGCCGTCGGGGTTCTCGAATCCGCCGGCCAGGGTGGCCGCGGGCTCCAGTGTGCCCTGCGAGGCGTTCCAGGCCAGCCACAGCACGGCGGGCGGCTGCGGCGGCTGGCGGTCCCACGAGCCATGCGCGGCAATCACGGCGCCGCCGGACCACGGTGCCGGGATCTTGCTGCCCTCCAGGAAGGTCATGCCCAGCGGGGCACTGTGCGCGGGAAGCCCGACCTCGACCGGCGCCAGCGCCGCGCAGTCCAGCTCGGTCCCGCCTGGGTTGGTGGCCGCGTCGGGGACCAGCGGGACGCCGGCGAGCGACCCCGCCGGATCACTGTCGCCCTGGTCCGGGTCGCAGTACGGCCAGCCCAGGTCCCGGGCCGCCGTGACCGGAACCACCTCATCAGGCGGGTGGTTGTTGACGTAGCCGCGGATGACCTGGCCGAACGCGTCGCTGTACGTCCCGTAGGGGCGGTGCGACGGGTACGGGATGTTGTCCCGCTCGTTCACTGCCGTCCACACCGTGCCATCCGGTGCCACCGCCAGGCCCTCGCCGTTGCGGACCCCCCGCTCCACCACCCGCAGGTCCGTCCCGCCAGGGCTGACGGCCATGATCACCGCGCGCTGCGGCGACATCGCCCGGTCGCCGGGACTGGCGTTCGACGAGCTGCCCACATTGAAGTAGACCGTGCCGTCCGCGGCGACCGTCACGTCCTTCGCCCGGTGCACATCGTCGCCGTCAGGGTCGAGATCCGGCAGTCTCGCGGCGATCACGGTGCGGGCCCCGTTGATCCCGCCGGCCCCCCACGGATACCGGTCGATCTGGTCCGATTCCGCGACGTACAGCACCCACCTGCCATCCAGCCTGGCGAACGCCATGCCCTGCGGGTAGGTCAGCCCGCCCAGCAGGATCGTCACGGCCGCGGTACCCGCCGCGCCCGGCCGCAGCTCCATGATCTTGCCGCCGTCCGGATCGCTGACCAGGAGGTCCCCTCCGGGCGTCCAGGCCTCCATCCGCGCGTCCGGCACACGCGCCCACACCCGGGCCGTCCAGTCGGCCGGGACGGTCAGCGTGTGCGGCCTGGACAGCGCCCCGCTGCCGTCTCCCGCCGGAACGGCCAGAGGCGTCGCTGACTGCCCCGCCGGCACCTGGGCGGCCGGCGCGACGGGCGACCCGGACGATGCCGATGCCGATGACGACGGCGCAGCCGTGCCCTGCCCCTGGCCCGGAGACTCGGAGCACGCTGCAGCTGCGGCCATCACCATCGCGGCGAGTAGCGCCACCGTGAAACCGCGGTACGGCACTGTCATGGGCTCACCCCCCATCTAGCAGGCCAGACCCCCGGCGCGTGGACACGCCGAGGGTCATCCCGTCATCGCGGCGACACTGGCCCATCGTATTGCGCTCGCCCCAGTCAGCCCGGGCAGAACGATACGCCGCCCGTCCGACGCCGAGCTCGGGCCACCCGTGGTCCAGCGGCTGCGCGAGGTTCATCTGTGGCTCAGCCCGGAGCTGAACAACGGTGCCGGTGCTCCCTCGCCACCGTCTGACCGCACGTTCTACCGGCTAGCTAGCCGGCTATCCCGGGGCCACTGTCCGCATGACACACAGATCACGATGGCTCAATCCTCGCCGCTCCTCTGGCACGAGGAGCGTATCCCGGTCAGCGAGAGCCTTCGGGCGCTCAGCGCGTCCGGCGGCGCTCACGCCGGTGCATCCCGGCTGCGGAGACAGGTGACAAGGGACGCCCGAATGGGTCGATGAACAACGCGCATGGCCCGGTAGCGGCCGGCACGGTGCCGCCGAGGAGCTTGATGCTGTAGGTGAGCGCGTCTCCGTCCAGGTGCGGATCCTGGATGACCACGACCGCATCCTCGGGAAGCCTGTCACCCGGCTCCGCAAACGACAGGACAGCGTTCGGGGGGTTGTCCGCGAAGCTGTTGTCCCCTGCTGCCCAGTTGGCGACGAAGTGATCAGATTTCATGTGCCCGACGTCGCGCTGGGGACGGTCGGCGAAGTAAAGCGTCGACGGCGACAGGCCATGCAGCGTGATGGTTCCCCGGTCGCTGGTCATGCTCGCCGCGGTCTGCACGAACAATGCTTCCATGTCCTCAAGCTGCTGCTCGGTGACTTCACTCATCGTGACTCTCTTTTCTCTCACGCGCCGTGCCCAGATGGGCCCTTGCCGCGTGATCCGTTGGTGGCCGTTGGCGGCCATTGGCAAATCTTCCTAGTGCGGTAGCCGGAATGACCGCGGTTAGGCTTCGTGTGACCTTACGAACAGTAATCATCTAGTTACATTAACCTGGTCTCCGCGGGCCAGGACCTAAGCTTGCGGCGCTGTCGTCATTCGGGCCGGGAAGTGGTCCCGCGACCGGGAAAGGCCCGTAGGTAGTGACGAGCACCAGGGGTATCGAGCAGGCATGATACAGAGCAGTTGAGATCGCGTGGGATAGACACCGGATGATCTTGGGTGACGTGGTGGGCGCGATCATAGAAAGCCCGGGGGCTGGGCTTGGCCGTGGGCTAGTAGTCTCGGCGGCATGGAACTGCCCCCCTTCAGCCTGGCCGAGGTCGTGAGCCGGTGGCAGTTCGCGCCGGTGGTCACGGGTTTTGTCGTGGTGGCGGCGGGTCTGTATGTCTGGGGTGCCCTACGTGTGCGGCGGCGTCATCCGGCGCGGCCGTGGCCGCTGTACCGCACGGCGTTGTTCCTCGGCGGCCTGGCTGTCGTGGTGATCGCGACCCAGAGTGGTATCGGCAGCTACGATGACGTGCTCTTCTACGATCACATGGTGCAGCACCTGCTGCTCCTTATGGTGGCGCCGCCACTGCTCGTCGTCGGCCAGCCGGCCACGTTGCTGCTGCACGCGAGCCGTAATCCGCTCCACACGTGGGCCAAGAAGGCACTGCGTTCGCGCGTGCTAGCCGCTATCACCTGGCCGCCGTTCGGAGTCGCGCTTTACGTGGGCGTCATCGTCGGCAC
>JBAUAY010001307.1:0-2220 GCA_049676235.1 Streptosporangiaceae bacterium | reverse complement strand
GCCCAGGCCACCGCGGTGATGAGTGCCCGCGGGCAAGGCTGCCGGGAGTACCGCGCGCTGCTGGCCGCGCGGATCCCGCACATGCCGACCGTGGACGGCGTCTCGGCGGCCGTCCTGGCCACCTGGTCCATCGCCGCGGAGTGCGCACACCAGCTGCCGCCGGCCGGGCTGGCCTGGCCGACGCTGGTGCTGGCCGCGCTGCTGGATCACCACGGGGTGCCGGGCGCCGTGCTGACCACCCCGGCCGCCTGCGGCTACATCGCCGGCCGGCCGAGCACCGCGAACGCGGCCGATCAGAACATCGTGCGCGCCGCCATCAACAACCTGGCCCAGGCCGGCCTGGTCACGATCAATCCGGCCAGCCCGGCGCGCACCGTGCAGATGCACGCCAGCGTGCAGGCCGCCGTGCGCGCTTACCTGCCGACAGCCGACCTCGAGCAAGTCGTGACCGCCGCCGCGGACGCGCTCCTGCAGACCTGGCCAGACCGGGAAGGCCAGGGCGAACAGCTCCAGACCGGGCAGGCCCAGGTCGGGCAGCTCCAGCTCGAACAGGCGCTGCGGGACTGCGCCTCGGCGCTGCGGGCCGCCGACGACGGAATGCTGTGGAAGCCGGAGGCCCATCCGCTGCTGTTCCGCACCGGGCTGTCGCTGGAGGACAGCAGGCTGTCCCGCGCGGCCATCGCGTACTGGAAATCGATGGTGGCCACGAGCACTCGGCTGCTCGGCCCCGCCCACGCCAACGCCGTGATGGCCAGGGACAGGCTCGCCGCGGCGTATGAGTCGGCCGGGATGTCCGCCGATGCCATCGCGGTGTTCCAGGCCGCGCTCGCGGACCGGGAGCAGAACCAGGGGCCCGAGCACGCTGAGACCATCGCGGCCCGCAGCCACCTGGCCCATGCCTACCAGTCCGCCGACCGGCCCGCCGACGCCATCGCGTTGTACGAGCGCACGGTGGCCGACTCCGGGCGAATGCTCGGCCCGGCCCATCCGGTCACCCTGGACGCCCGGGCCAGCCTGGCCGAGACGTACCAGACGGCGGGAAGACCCCGGGAGGCGATCGCCGCCTACGAGCTGCTCATTGCCGACGCCGAACGCCAGCTCGGGGCCGTTCACCCCGCCACGCTGGGCGCGCGCACCAGCCTGGGCGCCGCCTACGCGGTCAACGGGCAGCCCAAGGAGGCGATCACGCAGTACGGGCGGGCGCTGGCGGACCAGGAGCGGATGCACGGGCGGGACAACTTGGACACCATCGCGACGCGGGCCAGCCTCGCCTCGGCGTACCGTGCCGCCGGGAAGCAGAAGGACGCCATCGCGCAGTACGAACGGGTGCTCGCCGACCGCGAGCGGGTCCAGGGCACCGACCACCCGGACGCGATCGCGGCCCGCGCCAACCTGGCCTACGCCTACCGCAGCGCGGGACGGCTGCGGGACGCTGTCCCGCTCTACGAGCGCACCCTCGCGGACCGGATGCGAGTCCAGGGGCCGGACCACCGGGACACCCTGACCGCGCGCTCCAACCTGGCCGCCTGTTACCAGCAAGCCCGCCGGATGGCCGACGCGATCCCGCAGTACGAGCGTGCGCTGGCCGACAGCGAGCGGATGCTCGGGGCCGGCCACACCGAAACACTGACCATCCGGTGCAACCTCGCCACCGCCTACTACACGGCCGGGCGGCTCGCCGATGTCGTCGCGGTCTTGCAGCGGGCCCTCACCGACTGCGAACGTTACCTAGGACCTGACCACCAGATGACCCAGACCGTGCGTGAGAACCTCGACGCCGCCACCCAGGCCTGATGACCTGGCAAAGCGGTAAGAGGGTGCCCAGTAAGCGGGTACGGAGTAAAAGCGCACCGAGCAGCGCGGAGGCAACCATGGCAGCTCATACCTACGACTTCGTCATCGTCGGCGGCGGATCCGCGGGCAGCGCCCTGGCCAACCGGCTGTCCGCCGACCCAGGCGCGCGGGTGCTCGTGCTCGAGGCGGGCCGTCCGGACTACATCTGGGATCCGTTCATCCATATGCCCGCCGCGCTCACCATTCCCATCGGCAACCGCTTCTACGACTGGAAATACGAGAGCGAGCCGGAGCGGTACCTGAACGGGCGGCGCGTCTACCACGCCCGGGGCAAGGTCCTGGGCGGGTCGAGCAGCATCAACGGGATGATCTTCCAGCGCGGCAACCCGCTGGACTACGAGCGCTGGGCGGCGGATGCGGGCATGG
>JBAUAY010001306.1:0-2669 GCA_049676235.1 Streptosporangiaceae bacterium | reverse complement strand
GGTTACCACCGCGGCCTGGACCAGCTGCGCCGGGCCGGCTGGAAGGGCCACGGCCCGATCCCGTGGGAGCACGAGCCGAACCGCGGCTTCCTGCGCTCGCTGCACATGCTGGCCGCCTCGGCCGCGGCCATCGGAGAGGACGACGAGGCCGGGCGCTGCGAGCAGTTCCTGCAGGAGAGCAGCCCCAGCGCCGCCGCTGAGCTGGGCATCGCGGAGCTGGGCGCCGCCGAGTTAGCTGACGGAGGGCCGACCGCCCGCCGCTAGCCGGTGCCGGGCTTATAACCGCAGCGGCTTTCCGGCATAGCCAGGCCACAGCCGGACGATCCCGGCTGGTTACCTGCCGTTTTTGCGGGTAACCTCAGAGCGCAAGAGCCCCTGCCGCGCTTGCGCCCGAGCGGGGGCTTAATCATGCGCGGCCAGGCCGGGGACCAGCGGGGAGCCCAGCCGGAGCCTGCGCCAGCCGAAGGGATGCGCATGCCCGCCATCGTGCTTGTCGGAGCCCAGTGGGGCGACGAGGGCAAGGGCAAGGCCACCGACCTGCTCGGTGACCGGGTTGACTACGTGGTCAGGTACCAGGGCGGGAACAACGCCGGCCACACGGTCGTCATCGGCGAGGAGAGCTACGCCCTGCACATGCTGCCGTCCGGTGTGCTGTCACCGCACGTCACCCCGGTGATCGGCAACGGCGTGGTGATCGACCCGCAGGTGCTGTTGGACGAGATCGACGGCCTGGCGGCCCGCGGCGTGGACTGCTCCAAGCTGCTCGTCTCGGCCGACGCGCACCTGATCATGCCCTACCACCGGGCGCTGGACAAGGTCACCGAGCGTTACCTCGGCAGTGCGCGGATCGGCACCACCGGGCGCGGCATCGGCCCGGCCTACGGCGACAAGATCGCGCGGGTCGGGATCCGCGTCCAGGACCTGTTCGACCAGGGCATCCTGCGCAAGAAGCTCGACCTGGTGCTGCGCGAGAAGAACCAGATCCTCGGCAAGGTCTACAACCGCCGCGGCATCGACCCGCAGGCGACGGCGGCCGAGTACGAGCGGTACGCCGAACGGCTCCGCCCCTACGTGGCCGACACCGGGTCCGTGCTGGGCCGGGCGCTGGACCAGGGCCAGGTGGTGCTGCTCGAGGGCGCCCAGGCCACCATGCTCGACGTGGACCACGGCACCTACCCGTTCGTAACCTCGTCCTCCCCGACGGCGGGCGGCGCCTGCGTCGGGTCCGGCATCGGCCCGACCCGGATCTCCGATGTCATCGGCATCGTCAAGGCCTACACGACCCGCGTCGGCGAGGGCCCCTTCCCCACCGAACTCCTCGACGAGCAGGGCGAATGGCTCCGCAAGACGGGCGCGGAATACGGCGTGACCACGGGCCGCGCGCGCCGCACCGGGTGGTTCGACGCGGTTATCGCCAGGTACGCCACCCGGGTGAACGGGATCACCGGCTACTTCCTGACCAAGCTCGACGTGCTGTCCGGCCTGGAGCGGGTGCCGGTCTGCGTGGCCTACGAGGTGGACGGGAAGCGGCACGAGCAGATCCCGATGACGCAGACCGAGTTCCACCACGCCACGCCGGTCTATGAGTACTTCGACGGCTGGTCGGAGGACATCTCCAAGGCCCGCATCTTCGACGAGCTGCCACCGAACGCGCGGACTTACATCACGGCCGTGGAGCAGATGATCGGCGCCCCGGTGTGCGCGGTCGGCGTCGGCCCGCGCCGCGACCAGACCCTGCAGCTCCGGCCGCTGCTGCGGTGATCCCTGCCTGCTAAGACCCTGCGCAGGTAGGCTCACGGAGTGCGCATTCTCGTCATCGGGTCGGGTGGCCGTGAGCACGCCATCGTCCGGGCCCTGAGCCAGGACACGGACAGCCTGCACGCGGCGCCGGGCAACCCGGGCATCGCGGCGCTCGCCGAGACCCACCCGGATACCGCGGCGGTGCCGGACCAGATCGTCCGGCTGGCCCGCAAGCTCAGCCCGGACCTGGTGGTGATCGGCCCGGAGGCGCCGCTGGTCGCCGGGGCGGCCGACGCCCTGCGCGAGAGCGGCATCACCTGCTTCGGGCCTGACGCGAGCGCCGCCATGATCGAGGGCTCCAAGTCCTTCGCCAAGCAGGTCATGACCGAGGCCGGGATCCCCACCGCGGCCTCGTTCACCTGCACCACCGCCGCCGAGGCGGACCAGGCGCTCGCCGCGTTCGGGCCGCCCTACGTGGTGAAGGACGACGCCCTCGCGGCGGGCAAGGGCGTGCTGGTCACCTCCGACCTGCAGGCGGCCCGGGCGCACGCTCGCGCCTGCGGCACGGTGGTGATCGAGGAGTTCCTCGACGGGCCCGAGGTCTCGCTGTTCGCGGTCACCGACGGCGTCACGGCGGTGCCGCTGCTGCCCGCCCAGGACTTCAAGCGCGCCCGCGACGGCGACACCGGACCGAACACCGGCGGCATGGGCGCCTACGCCCCGCTGCCGTGGGCCCCGGCTGACCTGGCCGAACGTGCCATGGACAGCGTCATCCAGCCGGCCGTCGACGCCCTGCGCCGGCGCGGCACGCCGTACCGCGGCCTGCTGTACGCGGGCCTGTGCCTAACCCCCGCCGGTCTGCGGGTGGTCGAGTTCAACGCCCGCTTCGGCGACCCGGAGACGCAGGTGGTGCTCGACCGCCTCGGCAC
>JBAUAY010001305.1:0-3569 GCA_049676235.1 Streptosporangiaceae bacterium | reverse complement strand
GGCCAGGCACGTGCTGCGCGCCCGGCTGGTGGCGGAGACCCGGCGCAGGCTGCGCGCCTCCTGGCGGCAGCGCGGCGCGTCGGTGGCCGAGCTGACCTGGATCGACGACGTGCTCGACGAGCACGTGCTCACGATCGGGTTCGCCCGGCGGGTTCCCTCTTACAAGCGGCTGACGCTGATGCTGAACGATCCCGCCCAGCTCGGCCGGCTGCTGAACGACCCGTCGCAGCCGCTGCAGATCGTGGTCGCGGGCAAGGCTCATCCCGCCGACGAGGGCGGCAAGGGCCTGATCCAGCAGATGGTCCGGTTCACCGACTCCCCGGACGTGCGGCGCCGGATCGTGTTCCTGCCCGACTACGACATGGCCATGGCGCACGCCCTGGTGCAGGGCTGCGACGTGTGGCTGAACAACCCGCTGCGGCCGCTCGAGGCCTGCGGCACCTCGGGCATGAAGGCCGCGCTGAACGGCGGGCTCAACGTCTCGGTGCGGGACGGCTGGTGGGACGAGTGGTACGACGGCGGGAACGGCTGGGAGATACCGTCCGCGGACGGCGTATCCGACCCCACGCGGCGCGACGAGCTCGAGGCCACGGCGTTGTACGAGCTTCTCGGCAAGTCGGTGGCGCCGCTGTTCTACGAGCGGGACTCCGACGGGATCCCGCCGGGCTGGGTCGAGCGGATCAGGCACACGTTCCGCTCGCTCGGGCCGAAGGTGCAGGCCGAGCGGATGGTCAGGGAGTACGCGACGGCGCTCTACGTGCCGGCCGCGGTGGCCTCCCGCCACCTGGCCGACGCCGGCGGGGGGTTCGGGCCCGCGCGGGAGCTGGCGGCCTGGAAGCAGCGCGTCGTGCGGGCCTGGCCGCAGCTGCGGATCGATCACGTGGAGACCGAGGCCGCCGGGCAGGCCCTCGGGTCGGCGCTGACCGTGCGGGTCTCGGTGGCGCTCGGCCCGCTCACCCCGGACGACGTGATGGTGGAAGTGGTGTACGGGCGGCCCGACGATGCCGACGAGATCGTCTCGCCGGGCTACGCCGCGCTGGCCGCGGAGGAGTATTTCCCCGGGGGAGACGACGCTCCCCAGGCCCCTCCCGCGTACGGGGGAGCTGCTCGGCCTCCCGTACCTCCCTCGGGAGGGCTGGCGCGGTACTCCGGTGAGGTGCCGCTCGACCAGCCCGGACCGTTCGGTTACACGGTGCGCATACTGCCGAACCATCCGCTGCTCGACAGCCGTGCCGAACTCGGGCTGGTGACCTACCCGCAGGCACCGGCCGGCATGACCAACGGCGATTTGCGTTAGGGAGGATCCACGTGGGTGAGTTCGTCAAGCTGGAGGTCGCGGACGGCATCGGCACCATCCTGCTGAACCGGGCGCCGGTCAACGCGCTGAACGACCAGCTGACCGCCGAGCTCGCCGACGCCGCCCGGGTGGCCTCGGACATGGACGAGATCCGCGCCGTGATCATCTACGGCGGCGAGAAGTGTTTCGCCGCCGGCGCCGACATCAACGACATGGCCGAGGCGGGCTACCCCGCGATGGCCATCCGCTCGGGCCAGCTGCAGGCGACCATGGGGCTGATCGCCGGCCTTCCCAAGCCGGTGGTGGCCGCGATCACCGGGTACGCCCTGGGCGGCGGGCTCGAGGTCGCGCTGGCCGCGGACTTCCGGGTCGCGGGCGAGGGCGCCCGGCTCGGCCAGCCCGAGATCCTGCTCGGCATCATCCCTGGGGCCGGCGGGACGCAGCGGCTGTCCCGTCTGGTCGGCCCGGCTAAGGCCAAGGACATCGTGTTCACCGGCCGGATGCTCAAGGCCGCGGAGGCGCACGCCATCGGCCTGGTCGACCTGGTGGCGCCCGACGATTCGGTCTACCAGGCGGCGCTGGACATGGTGAAGCGGTACGCGGCCGGTCCCGCCCTCGCGCTGCGCGCGGCCAAGCAGGCCATCGACCACGGCCTCGACGTGGACCTGGCCACCGGGCTGGAGATCGAGCGGGTGCAGTTCGCGGCGCTGTTCGGCACCGAGGACCAGCGGGCCGGCATGCGCAGCTTCCTGGAAAACGGCCCAGGCAAAGCCACCTTCACCGGCCGCTAGGAGCGGTCCTTCCCACAAGCGATGATGTCAGCTTCCGGCGACTAGCTTGCGGAGGGCCTGGGCGGCCTGGGCGTTCTGCTCGGCGTAGCTGACCAGCGCGCGGGCCAGCGCCGCGGCCCATTCCCCGATCGGCACCGTCTGCCGGGACAGCACCACGCCGCGCACCGCGCGGCAGATCTCGGCGACCGGCTGGCCGTTGCGCACGGCCAGCGTCATCTGCAGCTCGCCGAGGCGGGCCACGACCTTGGAGATCTCACCGGGGCGGCCGTGCATCCGGTCGGACATGGTCCGGTCCCGCTCCACCGTCACGCAGTCGCCGGGCAGCGCCTCACCCAGAGACTGGACCAGCACGCGAGCGTAGATGGCCACGTCGGTGCTGTCGGCGCGCAGCGCGGCGGTGACGAGATCCAGCGAGAGCGCGTCATCATGCTCAGTCATCGGTCAGCCCCAACAGGTAGAGATGGTCGTGATTCTAGTGCGCTCGGCTCTGACCCGGGCCAGCCCGGCCCCGGGGTTGATCCGGCCCGTCGGCCGGCCCAGGGATGGTCGGCTCGAGCCGCAGGAGTCCAAGCCGTTACCGATAGGCAACATCTCGATCGCGCCACAACACGCGATCTGTTTCGTACTCTGGAATCCGCGATGCCTGCAACCGATAACTTGCCGAGGACCCTCGGCCCGTATCGCCTTCAGGACCGCCTCGGGGAAGGCGGCATGGGGGTGGTGCATCTCGCCCGCGATCCGGAGGGCCGTCCGGTCGCGGTCAAGGTGCTCCATCCGCTCGGCACCGAGGGGGTCAACGCACGTCGGCGGCTGGCCCGCGAGGTCGACACGATGCGCCGGGTCCGCAGCCCGTACGTCGCCGAGGTCCTGGACGCCGACGTGACCGGCGAATACCCGTACATCGTCACGCGGTTCGTGGCCGGGCCCACACTGGATGAGATGGTGCGCGGCCGCGGCCCGCTGTCCGGCCAGGGCCTGCGCAGGCTGGCCTACGGCATCGCCGAGGCCCTGACCGCGATCCACGCGGCGGGCGTGGTGCACCGCGACCTGAAGCCGAGCAACGTGATGCTCACCGACGACCGGCCCATCGTGATCGACTTCGGCATCGCCCAGACCGGCGACTCGACCCGGCTGACCCAGACCGGGCTGGTGATGGGGACGCCCGGGTATCTCGCTCCCGAGGTGATCGAGGGCGAGCCGAGCAGCTCCGCGTCGGACGTGCACTCCTGGGGCTCGACGATGGCGTTCGCGGCGACCGGGCACCTGCCGTTCGGCGGCGGCTCCTACGAGACGATCTTCTACCGCATCGTCTCCGGCCGCGCCGACCTGACCGGCGTCCCCGCGCCGCTCGTGCCGCTGATCTCCGCGGCGCTGGCCAGGGACCCCTCGCACCGCCCGTCGGCGAGCTGGCTCAGCGCCCAGGCCACCGTGCTCGACATGTCGGCGGCAGGCCCGGCCGCGACGGCCACCTACGCCGGCTC
>JBAUAY010001304.1:0-18745 GCA_049676235.1 Streptosporangiaceae bacterium | reverse complement strand
AGGCAGATCAGCCCGGCCGCTCGCATCCGGCGTTCCGCGGTGGGCTGCGCGTCCGCGAGCGCGAGGAAGCCGTCGATCTCCGCCCGGCTGTACGGCGCCTTCGCCCGCTCCCGGGGCAGCGGCAGATCCTGCGGATACAGCTGCGGCATCACCCGGCGGCCGATGAACCGCAGGTTCGTGCGCAGCGTCCGGCGCGCCACGCCGGACAGCCCCGGCGCGCACCGGGTGAACCGTTCGGTCACCGACGGGTGCAGCAGCACCTCCGGCGCGGCATCCAGGCCCAGCGGGATCGCCCAGCCGGCCAGCTTGCCCGCCGCCCACAGCAGGTTCTTCGCCCGCTCCCGCCCGCCCGGCGCGGCCAGCGGCACGACCTGCCGGGCGAACGCCGCCGCCTGCGGTGACACTGACGACGGCTCCCACCGCCCGATATAGGCGGCAACCTCCGCACTGTGCATACAGCACTTATACTTAATGCAATGCGCGAGATGCGGGACCCCGGCTGCGAAAATGACAGCGTGTCGCCAACCCCGGCCCAGCAGGCCCAGGCAGCCCGCATCGCCGCCGAGATCGCCGCCCTGGCCAAGACGGGCTTTGCCCTGCCCGGCACCCTCGCCGACCGGATGACCCGCTGCGGCCACCCCGGCTGCCGCTGCCACGCCGACCCGCCCCGCCTGCACGGCCCCTACCACCAGTGGACCCGCAAGAAAGACGGCAAGACCTCCACCCGCATCCTGACCGATGACCAGCTCGCCGACTACGGCCCCTGGTTCGACAACCACCGCCGCCTGCGCGAACTGATCACCGAGCTTGAGGCACTCAGCCTCGCCATCGCCGAAGCCGACCCCCGCTGGAACCGCTAGGCAGCCAAGACAAACGTGGGCACGCGGCGCTTAACCCGTGGGCAGACCTCCAGCCAGGCCCCGTTTACCCAGGTCAGCCTCAAACGTGAAGACGTCACGTTTCCACAGTTCAGAAGCATATTTCGATCTTGAAGATGATCTTTGACTTCTTGCATTGCCAGAGCTGCAGATGGTCCCTCGCATCCGGCTCCGGCACAGGTGTCCTCGCACGTCAGAGCACTCCGGCCGATCCCGGACGGCAGCTGGTCCCGCTGGAGGGCCGTTCTCCGGGAGCCAAAGTGGGAGCCAACGGTGACCGGCGTGTCCTGCCGCGAGCACGTGAGCGAGCCGCAGTTGCCCGCCAAAGCCGGCAACCCTCTGCTACGCGCAGTCACCTTTCACAGCGGATATCTGAGAGTGGACGCGCGGCAGATCGCTGAGTCGGCGCGGTGGATCAGGGCGCATGTCGGACAGCATCGACGTCACAGATCATCCGCTATCGGGCGTTGGTGGCGCGCCATTGACGTAGCTGCGGTCCAATCTGACCTAGACAGTCTCGGCAAGGCGCCGAGCTAGGGCATGCAGTCCGGAATTCTGGCGCAGGAATGCCCGGAGCTGGCATCGGTGGACAGTGATCTCATCCGCTCCTGGCCGCGGCGTCTTATCGTTACTTCTATGCGTGGCTGTGCGGCGTGCGGGGAGAGCAATCCGGCGCGGGCTCGTTTCTGCCTCGGTTGCGGGCACCCTCTGGATGACGAACCCGTGGTGGTGCCGGAGTTGCGCCGGAGTATCTCGATTGTCTTCGCTGACTTGGTCGGCTCGACCGTGCTCGGCGAGTCTCTCGACACCGAGGCGCTGCGCTACGTCACCGGCCGTTACTTCGAGACGATGCGGGCGGCTGTCGAACGCCACGAGGGGACAGTCGAGAAGTTCATCGGCGACGCCGTCGTGGCCTTGTTCGGCGTTCCGCGGGTCCGGGAAGACGACGCGCTTCGCGCGGTACGCGCCGCTGCCGCCATGCGGGCCTCGCTGACGGCGCTGAACGACGAGCTCCAGCGGGACCTCGCCGTCACGCTGCAAATCCGCATCGGCGTCAACACGGGTGAGGTCATCGTCGGGGAGCATCGCGCCGGCGGCTCGCCCGCGACCGGTGACGCGGTCAACGTCGCCGCGCGGCTCGAGCAGGCAGCCGCCCCTGGTGAGGTGCTGCTTGGCGGCAGCACGTACCGCCTGGTCCGGGACCGGGTGACAGCTGAGCCGGTTGAGCCCCTGACGCTGAAGGGCAAGACAGGGCCGGTTGCCGCCTGGCGGCTGGTCGATGTGGACGGATCAGCGGAGGCTGCGAGGCGACAGGCCGCGAATCTGTTTGTCGGCCGCGACCCGCAGCTGCGGCTGCTCGAGGATGCCTTCCGGCGGGCGGTCGGCGAACGTACCTGTCAGCTCGTCACCGTCCTGGGAACTGCGGGCATCGGGAAAACCCGGCTGGCCGAGGAGTTCGCCGCGACTATCTCTGACGCACTGGTGCTGACGGGTCGCTGTCTGTCCTACGGTCAGGGCGCCACCTACTGGCCGTTGCGCGAGGCGGTGCTCAGTGCCGTCGGCCTGACCGGCGAGGAACCTGCTGACGCTGCCGAGGCGGCGTTCGCCGCGGTCCTGCGCGACGGCCCCGATACCGCCAGCATCGTCAACCGGTTGCTCGCGCTCGCCGGGTTCAACCGCGAGTCGCCCGTGCCGGAGGACGTGCCGTGGGCGGTGCGGCTGTTCCTCGAACTGCTCGCCGCACAGCGGCCGGTGCTGCTCGTGGTCGACGATCTGCACTGGGCCGAGTCCGGGCTTCTGGAAGTTCTTGAGCATGTCGCAGACTGGAGCCGCGACGCGCCGATCATGCTGTTCGGCCTCGCCCGTCCCGAGTTCTATGACAGCCGACCGATGTGGGGAGGCGGAAAGCTCAACGCGACGGCTATGCTGCTGTCCCCGCTAGATGACGCCGCCGCTATCAGCCTCGTTGACAAGCACGACCTGCCCGAGGTCATCAAGCGCCGCATCGTTGACACCTCTGGCGGCAATCCCCTGTTCGCCGAGCAGCTGGTCGCCATGCTCGCCGACGAGGGTCAGGTCGCCCTCGCCAGCGGCGTCGCTACCTGGACCGGCGGCCCAGCGGAAGATGTCAGATGGGCGATGCCGCCCTCGGTGTCCGCGCTGCTAGCCGCGCGCATCGACCGGCTGCGCGACGACGAGCGCGCAATCACCGGCTGCGCCGCGGTAATCGGCACGGTCTTCTACGCCGAGGCAATCGCCGCCCTCACCGGCACCCCGCTGCCGGAGGTGCAGCAGGCACTCGGGCGGCTGGTCCGCAAGGAGCTCCTGCGGACGGCGGCAACGGACCTGCCGGGGCTGTCAGCCTACAGATTCCTGCACGTCCTGGTCCGCGACGCAGCCTATGCCGGGCTCGCCAAGGCCAGCCGGGCGGTGTGGCACGAGCAGCTGGCCGACTGGCTTTCCTCGCTCGGCGGCGAAGCCGTGCCGGACGAGATCGTGGGGCATCATCTCGCGTCGGCCTGGCAGTACCGGGCGCAACTCGGTCCCGTCACCAGTCAGGTCCGCGAGCTGGCTGCCCGGGCAGCGCGGAAGCTGGCAGCCGCGGGCCGGCGGCTCGAGCTGTCCGACGTCACCGCGGCGGCATCACTGCTGCAGCGCGCGGCGGGCATGCTTGACCCGGATGATCCTTACCGCGCCGAGTGCCTGCTGAACCTGGCCGCGCAGCGAATCGAGCTAGGCGAGATCGAGGATGCGCGGCAGGCACTGCGGATCGCCGCGGATGCCGTCGATCCGCGGCAGGCCGTTCTGGCTGAAGTGCTGACGTGCCGACTGAAGACCATCACTGCCGAGGGTCATACCGAAGACATCGAGCAGATCGTCCTGGAAGCGGTACGTCGCTTCCAGGACTGGAATGATGACCGCGGCCTGGCGCAGGCCTATCTTGTTCAGGGTGATCTGGCCGGCCTGCGCGGGCGCCAGTCCCGCGCCGCGAAGCTGCTCGAACTCGCGATCAAGCATGGCCAGGCGGCCGGTGACGCAGGCTGCGTCGCGCGGGCCCGCAGCCTCTTCGGGATAACCTTGCTCTTCGGCCCTGCGCCCGCCGAGGAGGTGATCGCTTCACTCGACCAGATGGTGGCATCCTCCGGCAACGATCCCCGTGTGCGGGCCGAGGGCGAGCAGGTGACGTGTGTCATGCACGCGATGTGCGGGCGGTTCGGCCAGGCGCGAGCGATCGGCGCCGAGGCCCGCCAGCACCTAGCTGAGGTCGGGCTCGGGCTGTTCCTGGCAAACCTCGCGCAAAGCACCGGTCACGTCGCCGAGCTCACCGGTGATCTGGATGCCGCCGAACGCGAGTACGAGCGGTCCTGCGACGATCTCAAAGCGCTGGGGGAAAGCTCTTACCTGTCGACCGTCGCCGGGCTGCATGCCCGGCTGCTCACCCGGCGCGGGAAGCCCGCGGAGGCCCTGGCGGCGCTGGAGCTGGCCCGCCGGCACGGCTCACCGGACGACGTCATGACGCAATCGCTGCTGCGGCAAGCCGAGGGCTTGCTCGCCGCAGCAGCAGGCAACGCGGATCGCGCACGCGCAGCCGTCACCGAAGCAGTACAGACCGAGCCAGGAAACGAGCAGCCCGACGCCGCCGGCGAGGCCTACCTCGTCGCCGCCGATGTCGAGAAGATACTCGGCAATACCCCAGCCGAGCGGGACCGCCTGGCCGCGGCGCAATCGTTGTTCGAGGCGAAGGGAAACATCGTTCGGGTGCGCCAGGTGACCAGCCGCCTGCGCGACCTCACCGTCGGCGGCTGAACCGCCGGCACAGAATTCACCTTCACCGGTTCACCGCTGAAAACCCGATCTCATACGACGATTAGCCGCAGGAAGATGATTCCTCCCGCTCGCGTTCCTTCCGCACCCTGGCCAAGGGGAGCCGCAGCATTCGACCTTCACCGCAAGAGGGCCTCCACTCCATGTACCGGCAAAGGGACGCAACGCCTTCACCATGGACCCAAAGGCCACAAGGCGAAATCCACGGACCCGGCGCAATTTCTTGGCGACCGGGCCTCGGCTGGGCCCGTAAGGCAGACACGGAGATGACGTACACCGTAACCCGCTGACATCGGGACGTCTTTGAGGTGCCCAGCGAAGGCCCGCAGCGCCAGATCGCCCCAATCTGTCGGGCACGGGTCAATGGCCCGGCGATCATGACCGGGTCTGGGCGTCCCGACCGTGCCGAGCAGGTATTTGTCGCAATGCTCCATGGTGGCGGTGAGTAAAGACAAATTCTTTTCCCCGAACGCCCCGTCGCATTTCTCCTCGCCGCCCTCAGCCTGGACAGTCCCACATAGTCCGGGAACTGACCGCGGTTGTTCGCGAGTTCTTGTCCTGTCTCACAGGCTCATGTCCGATCTCAGCCAATGTTGCCCGGCAGGCGCTTCAGTCTCGCCGCTTCATGAATCGAGGACTGCAGCAACGGCTTCGATTTCCACCAGCTGGTCTTTGTAGCCGAGGACGGTCACGCCCATCAGGGTGCTCGGGGCGTCGTGCGTGCCGAACGAGTCCCGGACTACTTCCCAGGCGGCCACTAGGTCCGGCTGCCGGGCTGAAGCAACGAGGACCCTGGTGCTGAGGACGTCTTCCACGGATGCGCCGGCGTCGGCGAGGGCGGTCCGCATGTTCTCGAAGGCCTTCGCTGCCTGGCCGGCATAGTCCCCCGCCGCCGCGGTGGTTCCGTCCTCGTTCAGCGGGCATGCCCCGGCGAGGAAGATCAGCCGCGACCCGGCCGCGGCGGTGGCTGCGTAGGCGTATTCGGCGACGCGGGACAAGGCGCCGGAGCGGATTAGCGTGACGGCATGCGGCATGCGGCGTACTCCTTTCAAGGTGGCACGTGAACTCCGTCAGCCGGTCAGGCAGCGTGAGCGGACTGACGGGCAAAGGTTAACTGAGACGATCCCGGGCGACGCCACCGATCCCGCGCCGCCCACCGCACTCCACCGTGGGGGTGGAGTCTCGCCGTAAATCGCCCGCCCAGGTCAGGCGATCGCAACGGGTCTGACCAGTACGATCACGCTCGTTTGCCCCTGGTGACACGTTTCTTACCGGCAGGAACTCCGGACTGGCGGGTGGCGTGGACGCCGTAGGGGCTGGATGAGCGCGTCGTCGAGCCTTGCCACATCCATCTGTTCCGGCTCGGCGGGTTGGGAGGAACCGCCGGGTCAGGACGTCGTCAGTTCTGCGGGCGCGGTACGCGCGACGATTCCAGCCAGGATCAGAGCTAGCTCGGCAGGGCGGCTGAGCATGGGATGGTGGTCGGCGTCCAGGGAAACGGTCGCGGCCTGAGCGAGTCTGGCTATCTGTTGCTGCATGTCCGGGGGGAGGATCGCGTCCCGCTCGGAGATCACGTACGTTGCGGGTTTGTCCCGTATCCGGCCGCGCGCAGCGGCTCGCGAACCGAGCGCGCCGAGTGCGGCCGGAGTTTCGCGATCGCGCCGTCCATCACGGCTGGAGCGCACTCGGAGAAGAGCTTGGCGCCCGGGTTATCCGGCATGGTGCTCTCGCCGTCCTCGGCGAAGATCCACCACTCGGGCGGCGGTCCGCCGAGAGCGTCGAGCATGCTCGTGCCGGCAGGAATCGCGAACGCGCTCACATAGACCACGTCGGTGACATCTTCGCGAGCTGCAGCCACCTCGGTGACCGGCACGCCACTGTATGAGTGTCCTACCAGGACGAACGGTCCGGATAGTTCGTCCAGCACCGCCGAGACGGCCAGGACGTCGTCGGCCAGCCCGCCGAGCTTGCCGGTGTTTTCGCCGACGCTGGGCAGCGCGGCAGTGGCAGACGCGATCCGGGCTAGATCGAGGTACCGGCGAACCTCGTCCCGGGCCCACGGGCCGTTCCAGGCTCCGTGTACTAGCACGACTGTCGGCATTGCAGATTCCATGATGTTTCCCTCACTGGTGTTGCCAGCTAGATGGCCGGACGGTACTTGCTGATGTGGGCGGCTCGGCGACTGTCTGCTCAGTGCTGCGGTTCGTAGGTCATCTTCACGATCTTCGAGAACGTCTTGACGGCAGCGAGCCGCAGCTTGGCGGCCTGGCCGTCGCGGAAGAACGGCTTGCCGCTCCCGGCGAGGACGGGGTAGACGGACAGGTCGATCACGTCGGTCAGCTGCGCCCGCAGCAGCGCCTCGGCGAGGAGGCCGTGGCCGAAGATCAGCAGGTCTCCGCCTTCCTGCTGCTTGAGCCGGGTCACCTCGGCGACAGCGTCGCCCCGGACGAGGGTGGAGTTCTTCCAGTCGGCGCCGTCCAGCGTCGAGCTGAAGACGTATTTCGGGATGGCGTTCAGCCGGTCGGCCCAGGGGTGGACCCGGCCACCTTGGTAGAGCTGCGCAAAAATCTGGTAGGTGGTCCGGCCGAACAGCATCGCATCGCACGCCGTCAGCAGGCCCAGACCGTCGCGCAGGTAGGCGTCGTCCTGGTATTCCATGAAGCCCGGGACCGCGGACCCATCGCCGCCGTCCGCTGAGACCAGGGTCCACTCGATCACGTTCCGCATTTCGCTGTTCCTCCAGATCCGGCCGGCTGCACGCCGGCACTTGCTGTCACTGTCACTGGAGGTAGATCCCGGCAGGCCCGGAAACCGGGCGGCCTGGGACCGCCCAGTTTGCCTCCCGCGCGGGGTCTGTACTGACGGGGAACCTTCCGACATACCGATCGGGGGACCGTCCGAAGTGACCGCGAACCTGCTGACCCGGGCCCGGGCTGGCGACCAGGAGGCGTTCCGCCAGCTCGTCGAGCCGTACCGGCACCCCCTGCAGCTGCACTGCTATCGCATCCTCGGGTCCGTTCACGACGCGGATGACGCGCTGCAGGAGACCCTGCTGTCCGCCTGGCAGGGGCTCGGCGGCTTCGAGGAGCGTTCCTCGGTCCGGACTTGGCTGTACCGGGTTGCCACGAACTGCTGCCTGAAGGCGCAGCGCTCACGACGGCGGAGCCAGGGCGTGGGCAGCCCTCCGGCCTGGCCTGACCTGCCCGAGCCGACCCGGCTCGGGCAGGTGCTCTGGCTCCAGCCCTACCCTGACCTGCTTGTCGATCAGCTTATGGACACCGCCCCCGGCCCGGAGGCGCGGTTCGAGACCCGGGAAGCCGTCTCGCTGGCCTTCGTGACCGCGTTGCAGCTGCTGCCGGCCCGCCAGCGTGCCGTGCTGATCCTGCGCGACGTGCTGGGGTTCCACGCCCGGGAGGTGGCGCGGGTCCTTGACTCGACCGAAGAGTCGGTGACCAGCGCCCTCAAGCGGGCCCGCGCTACACTGCAGCGCCGGCTCCCCGGGTCAGGGAAGCGCGAGCAGTCCCCGGCGCCGGGCTCCGCCGCCGAGCGGGAGCTGGTTGAGCGGTTCACCCGGGCCTTCGAGGCCAAGGATGTCCCCGGCATCGTCGGCCTCCTGACCGAGGACGTCTGGCTGACCATGCCGCCCATTCCGCTGGAATGGCAGGGCCGCGACCTGGCGGACCGGTTCCTGACCGCGACGGCCATCCGGCAGGTGCGGCCCAGGCTGGTCGCGACGCGGGCCAACGGCCAGCCCGCTTTCGGCCTCTACGTCTACGACCCGCAGGCCCGCATCCTGCACGCGACCGGGCTGCTGGTCCTCACCCTGGCCGGCGACCGGATCTGTGCGATGACGCGATTCGACACCAGCATGCTGGCCTATTTCGGGCTGCCGCGGATCCTCCCGGATTGAAGTGCCGGGCGAGCTCCCGGCCCGGTCAATGGCCTCGCGCCGCAAGCCGGCCCGCGGGCACCGGACAACTCCACGGCACTATGGGCGACTTGCCGCCCGGGCGCCCCTGTCCGCGCTCGTCTGCGACTGTGACACATTCTTACCGGCACTCCAAAGCCGCGTAGGTCCTCTACCTTCCACCGGCAGCACTCACCGACCCGCCGGCACCCGAACAGAACGACCATTTCCGGCGCCACACCGACGACCGGCGGCTCAATTCCTGTGACGCGGGGAACGGCGAGTCGCCGGGGAACGACTTTGACCTGTCCCGGTGGGCCCGCAGATAGCGGCATCCCTCACGATGCTGCTATCAGCAGGTGCAGAGCCAGGCCGCCGATCACGATGCTGGAGGCTAGCGAGGTGATGAGCCGCCCGCGGCTGCCCGTCAGCACCCGGCCGAGAAACGCCCCGCCGCCGGCGAGGACCAGCTGCCAGCTGGCGGAGGCGACGAAGACAGCCACGACGAACACGGCCTGACCCGCGCGCCCCGGAGAGGCTGCCGCCTGCCTGCCGAGCACCAGCGCCGTGAAGTAGACCACGGTGAGCGGGTTCATCGTCGTCATCCCCCACATCGCCAGGTAGGCCCGGGCCGCGCCGGACGCCGCCCGGCCCACCCCTGTACCATCCCGGCGTTCGCGATGACGGCGGACCGCCGCCACCGTCCCATAGACCGCCAGCACGATCAGCACCACCGCCGACCCCCGCCGCAACGGCAGTGTGACCGGGCGGAGCACGGCAGCCAGCGCCGCGCCGCCGCATACGGCGATCAGCGCGTACACACCATCAGCGGTCGCGACACCGAGCGCGGCGAACACGCCGGTCCGCAACGACGTCTGCGCGGTCAAGGCCACCAGATATGCCGCGACCGCTCCCACTGGCATGGCGATGCCATAGCCAGCCAGGAGCCCCGCGACCAGAGCGGCGATCACAACTGGGCGCGGCGCGCCTGACGTGCCTGCCGCCTGTCATCGGCTTTTGCGATCATTTCGCTGAGGTGGTCGGCGGCGAGCTGTTGCATGATCAGCGGATGCATGGTGTCCTCCTGGGCGTGTTAGGCGGGCGGCCGCGTGGCCGCTTCCGGGCGGTGATCGCGCCGCGGGTGAAGATCTCGCCGCCCCAGACGCCGTGCGGCTCGTGGCGTTCGAGCGCGCTGGCCAGGCAGGAGCCGCGTATCGGGCAGGGCGCGCAGTGCGCCTTGGCCAGCTCTAGGTCGTCCGGCAGGTCGGAGAACCATAGCTGCGGGCTCTGTCGCTGGCAGGGCAGCGGTGCGCCGGTTGCCTGCGCCTGCCGGGTCAGTAGGGCCAGGGAGCTGCCGGGCATGACGCGTCACCGGCTTCCGGGGATCGGCGTGGGCTGGGCGCGCCGGTCCGGCTGCGCACGGCGGGCGCGGGAACCGCTGGTGCGGCGGGCGACCTGATGGGCGTGCACGATGTCGGGGTCTCGCGGGTCGGCGGGCAGCGGCGATTGCTGCTCACTGACCGGCCCGGGGCGGCGCCTGGTGTGGCGGATCTGCCTCATCTGGGGCTTCCTTTCTGGTCGGGACGTACAGGTGGCTGATGATGTCCGTGCCGAGGCGGGGTCTCATGGCGGGCTCGCCTGCCCGGCTTGGTCTGGGTCCAGCCGGCGCACCGAGATCAGGCACATCCCGAGGTCGCGTACCTTGATCAGCACTCCGTGCAGCGCTGACTGATCGGGCAGCGGCCCGGAGATGACGGTCTGGCTGCCCTCGCTGGTGACCTGGAGGCCCTCGAACCAGGCTGTCCAGCGCTGGGTGCCCCGACGGCTACGGGCTTATCGGAGGCGGGTGCCTGGGGCGGGTCCGCCTGGAGGTGCGGCAGCCAGTCCAGCCAGCGGGCAGGTACCAGCTGCGCTGACCGAGTGAGCTCAGGGTGCTCGAGGGGATGACCAGACGGATCAGCGTGGCATCCAGGATCAGGGCTACCGCGACGCCGAAGCCCATCTCCTGGAACTGGAGGAGCTGTCCCCGGGCGAAACCGGTGAACACCGCCACGATGATTAGTGCCGCACCGGTGATGATCTTGGCCGTGGATGCGACACCACCTGCCACCGCCTCTGGTGTCGAGCCGCATTGGTCGTAGCGCTCCTTGATCCGGCTCATCAGGAAGACCTGATAGTCCATGGACAGGGCAAAGAGCACCGATAACATGAACAGCGGGACCCACGCATCGATGGCGGGAACCTGCTGGAACCCGAAGATGCCCGGGCCGATTCGGTGAATGAACACGAGTGCGAGGAGGCCGTAGGCGGCCCCGGCAGACACCAGGTTGAGCAGGATCGAGGCGGCCGCGATCGTTAGTGACCGGAAGGCCAGCAGCAGAAGAAGGAAGCTGAGTCCCAGCACGAATGCCCACGATCGGCTCCGTCGCGATGGCCACGCCGGCGCTCGCGCCCCACAAGCCGATGGCGCGAGCCCGTTCCCTCCGCTCGGTGAAGACGTTGGAGAGCAGGGAGAGCGTCGCCGGGAAGGTCATCGCGGCGCCCAGCCCCATCACGGACCGGGCCGCGATGAGCTGCGCGGGGTCGGTCGTGAAGCCGCCGGCCAGGCTGGCGGTCCCGAACACGGCCAGTCCGGCTAGCAGCATGCCCTTGCGGCCGAACCTGTCGGACAGGCTGCCGAAGGTGAGCAGCAGCGCGGCGAAGACGAGGTTGAAAGAGTCGACGACCCATTGCAGCTGGGTGGTGGTGGCATGCAGCTCGCGCACCATGGCGGGAAACGCCACGTTCACCAGCGTGGTATCCAGGTTGACGAGGAAGGCCGCGAGCAGCAGCGCGACGAGGATCATAGGTTTGGATCGCATTGTTTTGCCTCTAGAGTGGGTCGTTCCTGGCGCGGTCGCCGGGCGGTGGCTGCGGGGCTCGGCCGGACCGTATTGCCGTGCTGCCCGGCCCGAGTTCCGCGCGTGCTGGCGGGCGATCTCTTGCATCACGTACGGGTGCATTGATGTGGGTCCTTCACCTGGTGATCCACCTGGCGGGGGCACTGTCAGTACGCCGTCTCGGCAGGCCGGGGGGAACGTCACTGCCTGGCTGTTCTTCGGTCGGCGCGATCACCAGCACGGGCAAGCGCCTCGGCCCGGACCACATCGGGGTCCCGCGGGCCGGTCGGAAGGGCCCTCATGCCAGGGGCGCTCGCGCCGAACCATCGGCCGGTGGATACGGATCCGTTCCACTGTTCTCATCTCCTCGGCCAGCCACCCATCTCTGGGGCCCAGCAAGCACACCGGGGTCATCGCCCGGTCGCACCGGGCTGCGTGTCAGGCATCGCCTGATCCGCGGGCGAGAGTGAGGCCGATCGCCACCAGCGCCCACCCGGCGCGGTGCCTAACCGAGCGGCGGCCCCGGGGGAGGCAGGGTACATGGGGGCCGTGCCGGCGCGCTGACCTGCGCAGTTCATCCTCGCGCTGGCGGACGAGTAGCTCGATCATGTACGGGTGCATCGTGTTCACCTATTGAGTGCGGTTGCTGCGGGATGAGCCGGTCAGCTGGGAACGGGCGAGCGCCTTGGCCCGGACCACATCGGGGTCCCGCGGGTCGGGCGGAAGGTCCTCGGGCCAGGGTTGCTCGCGCCGGATCCTCAGCCTGTCGATGCGGATGCGCTTCACTGTCGTCTCCTCGGTCAGTCGCCATGTCCGGGTCCGTTTAGGAGCCCGACCTACTTCGGGGACTGTTCTGCGAGGAACGCTACGAATTCCGGCCTGCGCGGGGCGTCACCCGAAGGTGCATGCCGGGTGGAATATCGCCGCGCGGCGAGCCCTCATCCGAAGGTGCTACAGAGGGCTGCCTGGGTGCAGTGTCAGGGGATCAGGCCGAGCTGCCGGGCCCGTGCGACGGTCTCGGTCCGGTTGGCGGCCCCGAGCTTGCCCAGGACGTGTGTCACGTGCTTTTTGACCGTGTCGAGCGCCACCACCAGTTCGTGGGCGATGCGCTGATTAGACCTGCCCGCGGCGAGCAGCCGCAGCACCTCCAGCTCGCGGCCGGTCAGCGGCTCGGTCATGCCCGGTAGCGCGGCGGCCGCTCGTCTCGATGGCGGCGCGGCGCCGGCCTGGCCGCTGGCGCGCAGGAGCCCAGCCAGGTAATCGGGGTCGATGTCGCGGGCTGGGCCTCGCTGGTCCTTCGCGGCGGCGGGGAGCCGGGTCAGCAGCGCGCGCATCGGAGCGCCCTCGTCGGCAAAGACCCGGACGTAGCCCTGGGGGCAGGCCAGCGTGACCGCCTCGGCCAGGGCACCGAGCGCGCCGGCGTGATCTCGACGGGCGGCCAGCGCCAGCGCCCGCAGCGCCTGAATCTCGATGACGCTGCCGATGCGGTCCTGGCTCGCCGCGGTGGCCAGCAGCCGCTGCAGCAAAGTGAGTGCCGGGCCGGGACGGTCCTGGGCGAGCAGCACGCGTGCCAGCACCAGATACGCCGGCTCCCGGGGGTAATCTGGCTCGTCCTCTGGGCTGAGGCCAGCCGCCTTCGCCCACTGGGCGGCCGCGCTGACATCGCCCTGGGCCAGCAGCAGCCGCCCCCGCTGTGAGGGCACCGGGTTGAGCAGGGCGATCACCTGCGGGCTCAGCCCGGCCTGCCCAGCCTCGCCCATCGCCTCCAGGGCCCCGGCCGCGTCACCATGCGCGTGGCGGATCCGGGCCACGACAGCCAGGCCGGTGGCCAGCGACTGGGTGAAGGTAAGCTGCCGGCAGAGCGTGACCCCCCGGGTGGCGTGGTCAAGGGCGGCGGCCACCTCGTCCCGCTCGTACAGGACCTGGGCCAGGCTCTACGAGTTCAAGCTGGTTAGTATCCGCGGTAGTCAAGGTACGGCGGGTCTGGCTGGTCCGTTTCGATCCGGGTGAACATGTCCTGAGCGGGCGTCTTGGCGCCACACGTGGTGCGGCATCCCGGCCAGTTGGTGCAGACCGTCTACAGTCTGCGTGGTCACCCGGACCGGTCGAGCCCGCTGATCGCCTGGTGCGCCGTGTTCGGTTCCGCGCGAACGGTAAGGATCTCGCGCCGCATCTGGCACTGGCCGGTGCGGGCTTGGTCTCAGCTGACTCGATTACCACCCGCCGTTGGAGGACTTTCAACTGGATGGATAGTCACGCGCCCGTGTATCTGTGCACGTCAGGCCTGTATGTGCCCGACGGCTCTAGGGCTGGTTGTGTCCCGGGTGCCTAGTCGAGCGGGATTGATGTCATCGCTGTACGTGAGACCCGCCATATGAATGGGCCACGCTCTGAGGTCAGCGGCTCTATACGGCGCCACTGCGACATGAACACTTCGAGCTGGCCCCACTTGGTCTGGGCGTCCCGCTGGTTGAGTGCCACCATCTTCGCGTTGTTCTTCCGGATGGCGGCGATCTCGTTCCGGTTCTGGATGATCATGCTGTCGCGCGTGACGATCGCCATCCCCTGGCGGCCACCTCGGGTATCCAGTCCGTGTCGAGCACATCAGGGCTTGCGATGGGGCAAGGTGCCCTGCGCCGCTTGTGGATGACGGTCCCGGGGTCCCCGGGATACGTGATGTCGTTGCGGAGACCGCCGAGGATCTTGCCGAGCCCGAGGACGTCAGCGTCGACATAGAAGCGCACTTGTGCCGCCCGCAGGCTCATGCGACTGCGCGCTGCGACAACTCATAGCTCTGCGCCCACTGCACCGCGTCGAGATCGAGGCCGAAGTCTTCGGCAGCCTCCTCCAGCGAGGCTCCGCCGTCAAGCTCACCGGCGATGGCCTCGGTGGAGATGCCGCCGATTGCGGGCATGCCGAAACGCACCAGCGGGTTGATCCGGATCGGCGAGGCAGGGTCCTCATGGGGACGCCAGCCAGCTGGCTGGTCGCCCGACCAGTCCACCCGCTCGAAGAACTCTTCTCCCGGCGCGGTCAGGACCGTCTGCCCGTTAGCTATCGCGACCAGGCAGAACTCCGGATCGAGGTGACTGCGGTCCTGCAGGTCGATAAGCAGCCGCCGACCTGAGCCGACAAAGGGACGCCGGTCAGCCAGCGGGTACGGGACCTGGAATTTATCGCGAAGCCGGTCGATGAACTCCCGCAGCTCCTTCAGCGGCACATCGTGCTCACGCCGGTAAGAACGCAGCAGGCCGGCCTCGACGAATTCCGCCCACGTGACGTGGCGTGAATTCGTTGGCTCTACGCGGATCACGGGACGATAGCGCGGCGGGCGGCCTTGCAGCCACCAGTGCAGTGTCGACGGCGCCACCCGCAGTAGCCGTGCGGCGGCCGCCTCGGTGTACATCTCCCGGTCCAGGATGGTGACGCTCACGCGGCTAGTGTGACATGCCGCGCTTACCTCATCGTACGATCACTCGCCCAGGCTGCCCGGGTTTCCCTTCCGGCAGGCAGGCCGCGCTCCTGGCCGGGTCAGCGTCGGCTAGTACGCCCGCCTGGAACGGGGCCACGCCCACGCCTCCGAGAACCCAGATTCTCGCCTTCCCGACGCCGCAGCGCGGCCACCGACCTGCGGCGGCGGGCTCCCTGGCGTGAAGATCGGGTCAGGTGGGCCCGCCATGACCCAGTCGAGGCGGTTGGCGGGTCGGCCTTGTGTTCGATTCGCGGGAACGTTAGCCTTGCCAAGGGGCTTGCTGGGAGCCAAGTTGGGAGCCAATGTGGCCCGGCGCCGGGCGACATCAGGCCACATCCAGCTACGGTCATTGCAGGCAGCCGGCATGCCGGGCGGCATCTGGCCCCGTCCAGCGACGGTACGGGCCTGTATGGCATGCAAGAGGTCAGGGGTTCGAATCCCCTAAGCTCCACGTTATAGCAGGTCAGAGGCATATTTCGATCTTGAAGATGATCTTTGACTTCTTGCATTGCCAGAGCTGCAGATGGCCCCTCGCATCCGGTTCCGGCACAGGCGTCCTCGCACGTAGAGCACTCCGGCCGATCCCGGACGGCAGCTGGTCCCGCTGGAGGGCCGTTCTCCGGGAGCCAAAGTGGGAGCCAACGGTTATCGCACTATCCTCCCGCGAGCACGTGAGCGAGTCGCAGTTGCCCGCCAAAGTCGGCAGCCCTCTGCTACGCGCAGTCACCTTCACAGCGGATATCTGAGAGTGGACGCACGCCAAATCCCTGCCGACTATGCGTTGCCTATTGATCGTGAGGCACGGGCGGCCGGGTGGCGCAGAACAGCCAGTTCCGGCACCATCTCTCCTGCGCTGTAACTCCTTCGCATTTCGGGCTCGATCCGGTCGTGCTCACTTTTATAACCCGAACCACGATCGACGTCGGCCCACTGCTTGCCGTCAGACATCACTCGATGTCGAGACGGACAGACTTGTATCCTCGCAGCCTTCAGCGTGCTCAAGCGGCGCAGCCGCCAGGCGGCCAGGCCAGTCAGCACGACCGCGTATCCGCAGAGCACCGCGAATCCGGTCCACGGGCCTGGCTGATGGCCGCCGAACAGCTTCCCGGCCCCCAGATGGTCCCGCCTGCGTTGGACGGCAGGTAAGGCGCGAACCCCTTGATGCTCTGCGGAAGGTAGGCCGCGACGAGCGGCACCACGAGGCAACGGCCAGATTGCCCCGGCGGTATCAAGGGTGGCGTTGCGCGAGGCCGAACCATCCTCCGAGCCGATTGCCATCACGGGCTTCCGACCGTGACCGGGTTGCCTCCCTTCAAGCCGACAAGCGCGAAAGCGGCAGACACGACGGCGAGGAAGACCCAGCCCGCGCCGTAGCTCGTGTGGGGCACGAGGTGCCCGAAGATGATGGGAATGAAGAAGCCGCCGATCGCCGCAAGCGTGAGCATCAGACCGATCGCCGAGCCAATGTGCTCGGTGCGGATGTTGCTGACCCTGGAAGGTACCGCCAGCCAGGCGGCGAAGCCGAAGATGAGGAAGAAGCCGATTCCGATCCCGAGGGGCCAAAGCAAGATGTTGGGCGCCACTGGGATGAGAGCCAGCAAAGCGGCGAGGGTGATCAGCGGTCCGACGACGAACATCCGCAGGTTCGTGCTGCGGTCGGCCAGGTGCCCTCCGAGCACGCTGCCCGGGATGCCGGCCAGGAGGATGAGGGCGGACAACAGCCCGCCCGCAGACGGGTCGAAGTGCCGATCTGTCGTCACGTACTGGCTGAACAACTGCGATGTGGTGAAGTAGGCACCGTATCCGCCGAGAAGCGCGATGCCGTAGACCCACAGGTCCCGGGTCATGAGCGCGGACCGCAGTGCGGCGCGGTCGAACTTCACACCACCGAGCGAGTGGCCGCCTTCAGGGAGCCGGAATGCCGCAACGGTGACCACGGCGACCAGCAGCTCGAACACTCCGCCTAGGACCATCGAGGTGTGCCAGCCCGCAGAGCGCTGGACGTACAGCCAGACGTAGAGGGCGAGCGCGGCTCCCGCGCTGAAGGCGGCTCCGCCGGTCACGCCGAGTGCAAAGGTGACCTCCTTCTCGCGGAACCAGACGACCATTGAGGCGGCGGTCATGGCGACGAACACTGACCCCCCGACACCGCTCGCAATCCGGAAGATGGCGAGCTCGACGTAGCTGTGCGAGAGCCCGGACATGACGCCAGCTGCCCCTTGGACGAGTAGTCCGAGCACGAGGGTCCTCTTCATGCCGATCTTCGTGGCGAGCACGCCGCCTGGGATGTGCGAGAGCCCGTAGCCGACGATGTAGAGCGAGATCAGGAGACCGAGCGACCCGAGCCCGACCTTGAATTCGGCGCCGATGAGGGGGAATGCCGTGGCGACGTCGAACCAGTTCAGCGTGAGGGCGACGATGCCGAGGCTGACCACGGCGAGCATGGGCCAGCGATAGGAGCTTCCCTCGACGCCGCGGGCGGAGGTCATGTTCGTTTCCTTGCCGGCATGGCCGCCCGGGTGGCCATGCCGTAGCCGAATGATTGCCGGCCGTCTGCCCGCAGGGCTGCTCTTCAGCCGACTCGGGCATAGCCTAGTCAGGTGCCGCCCTGCCTTGACCGCCGCTGGGGTCCCCGCGGCGTCGAGTACAGCGCGCAGACCACGTCCGGGATGCTCCGACATGGGCAGCACACTCCCCCCGGCGTACCGGGGGCGCCGTCCACGGCGCAGCCGGGGTAGCGCGGTGGCGCCGACGGCTGGCTTCGTGGGGCGGCAGGACGAGCTCGCCATCTTCAGCGAGCGGTTCTCCGAGGCGGCGAGGGGCCGCCCTCAGGTCGTCTATCTGGAGGGCGAGGCCGGCTCAGGCAAGTCAACCCTGCTCTCTCGGTTCCTCGGGTCGCTTTCGGACGCGGTGGTCCTCCAGGCTGGCGGCGACGAGGACGAGTCGCTCCTTTCTTATGGGGTGGTGGACCAGCTCGATCCCGATGCGGCCACGGACCCGGGGGACGACCCGATGGCCGTCGGCGCCCGTTTGCTGGATCTCTTCGACCGCTTGCAGGCCGGCGACCGGGTCGTGGTGCTGGTTCTGGACGATCTGCAGTGGGCCGACCGTCCCTCGTTGCGAGCGGTGCTGTTCGCGCTCCGGCGGCTCCGCGCCGACAAGGTGCTCATCGTCGTCTTGGCCCGGAGCGGCGCTTTGGTCGATGCCGGATGGGCTCGGTTCGTCGGCGGCGACTCGCGGGTTCTGAGGGTTCGCCTGGGCGGTCTCGAGGCCGGCGATCTCACCGAGTTGGCCGCTGCCCTGGGTCTCGGGCAGCTGTCACATCGGGGAGCGTGCCGGCTGGCGGCACACACTGAAGGGCATGCCCTCTACTGCCGGGCGCTGCTCTACGAGTTGGGCGTCGCGGCATTGAATGAGAAGGAGGAGGGGTTGCCGGCGCCGAAGGCGCTGTCGTCGGTGATCCTCGCCCGTGTGGCCACGCTGTCGACGGCGACGCAGGCGTTCCTGGCGGCGGCGTCGGTGTTGGGCCACCGCGCGTCCAGGGCGACGATCGCGTCGGTCGCCCAGCTGTCCGGCGCCGGCGACGGGGCCGACGAAGCCGTCGCCGCGGGCCTGCTCGAGGCGGGTCAGATAGCAACCGAGCTGGGTTTTCCCCACCCGCTGTACCGGGCCGCCATCTATGACGATCTCGGCCCGGCGGTCCGCCGAGGGCTGCATGCCCGCGCCGCGGCGGTCGTCGCCGGCGGCCAGCGCCTGGCCCACCGGGTGGCGGCCGCTGTGGGAC
>JBAUAY010001303.1:0-1777 GCA_049676235.1 Streptosporangiaceae bacterium | reverse complement strand
GCTGTGGACCGCGACGGCCGCGGATCCCCTGTTCACCCGGGTGCTCGGCGATGTGGATGGCCAGCTGGCCAGTCCGATGCTCATCGCCGGGCGGTTGTTTTTCCTGTCCGATCACGAGGGCACTGGCAATATCTATTCCTGCGCGCTGGATGGCAGTGGCATCGCCCGGCACACCGATCATGATGGCCGGTACGCCAGGAACCCGTCGACCGACGGGCAGCGGATCGTGTATCACGTGGCCGGTGACATCTGGGTCCTGGACGGCCCGGACGCGCCGGAGCCGCGGCGGCTGGAGATCACCCTGGGCTCCCCGGCCGTCGGCCGGGCGCCGCGGCTGATCTCGGCGGCAGATCACCTGGGTGCCCTGGACTGTGACCAGAGCGGTCAGGCCAGCGTGGTCGAGGTGCGCGGGACGGTGCACTGGCTGACGCATAAGGACGGCCCGGCCCGCGCGCTGCACGTGGATCCCGCGGCGCGGGCCAGGCTGCCGCGGGTGCTCGGCGATACCGGCCAGGTGGTCTGGGTCACCGACGCCGCCGGGCACGACGCGCTCGAGATCGCTTCGGTGATGGATGAGCCGGAGACCGAGACCGTCCGGCTGGCCGAAGGTCTTCTCGGGCATGTGCTCAGCCTGTCCGCTTCGCCGGACGGGGCTACCGTCGCCGCGGCCGCGCACGACGGCAGGCTGCTGGCCGTCGACGTGACGTCCGGGCAGGTCACTGAGCTGGCCGCGTCCGACGACGGGGCCATCGACGGCCTGTCCTGGTCGCCGGACTCGGCCTGGCTGGCCTGGTCCGAGCCAAGCACGCCGCCGCTGACCCGGATCCGGATGGCGAGGATCACCGACGGCGTGGTCATCGACGTGACCGACGGCCGGTTCACCGACACCGACCCCGTGTTCTCGCCCGACGGCCTCTACCTGGCGTTCCTGTCCCGGCGCAGCTTCGACCCGGTCTACGACGCGCAGACCTTCGATCTTTCGTTCCCGTTCGGCGGCCGGCCCTACCTGGTGCCGCTGGCCGCGGCAACCCCGTCGCCGTTCGGCCCGATGCCGGACGGGCGGCCGCTGGGCCAGGAAAACGGCGACGACCCGGCCGCCGAGCCAGTCGTCGCCGTCGACCCGGATGGCCTGGCCGAACGGGTGGTGGCCATCGGTGTGGAGGAGGCCCGCTACCGGTACCTGCGCCCGGTCAAAGGCGGCCTGGTGTGGTTGCGCACCCCGGTCACCGGCGTGCTGGGCGAAGGTGGCGCTGGCCCGGACGATGACCGGCCGCGTCCAGCCCTGCAGCGCTTCGACCTGCGCAAGCGCGAGGTCAAGGAGCTGGTGGGCGCGCTGGACTGGTTCCGGGTCAGCGGCGACGGCACCCGGCTCGTGGTCCGTGACCATGATGAGCTACGCGTGCTGCCGTCCGCGCGCAAGCACGACGACGCGGGGGAGACCGTCACCGTCGATGTGTCCCGGGCCAGGTTCCAGGCCGATCCGGCCGCGCTGTGGCGGCATGCCTACGGGGAGGCCGGGCGGTTCTTGGGCTGGGACTACTGGACCCCGGACATGTCCGGGGTGGACTGGGACGGCGTGCTCGGAGAGTACCGGCCGTTGCTGGACCGGATCCGCAGCGGGGCCGACTTCGCCGACCTGCTGTGGGAGGTGCTTGGCGAGCTCGGCACGTCGCACGCCTACGTGACCGCGGCCGCCAGCGGCCCGCGGGACCACGTCCCGGTGGGCCAGCTCGGCGCGGACATCTCGCGCGACGCGGCCGGCCGCTGGGTGGTGGAC
>JBAUAY010001302.1:0-6794 GCA_049676235.1 Streptosporangiaceae bacterium | reverse complement strand
CGAAAAATGTAATCCATGCCACAAGAGCACCGCCAAGCCCCAGGATTGTGGCGATGAGTCACTGCCAATTCGTCGCAACGAAGCGGCGTGCACCAAAGACTATATCAATCTGTATCTGAATTTCACGTTCCAGCACAGGTACAGCTATACGTCCACCAGCTATTTCTGGGGAATCGATACGTAGGTTGACGCAAAGGGCCAGCGATTGGTGACCTGCGCGGTACGGTGTGACGTCGAACTCCCAGCGTGCAAGGGGGCGACCAGTTGCTCGGCCGGACTGAACGCCATCACCTCAAATGCGTCTCCCCGCAACTCCACGCCCATGTAGGGCGAGGTGTCGTTCCCGACTGATGCAGAGGCCCCGGCAGGTCCCTGATATCCATGCCAGTCAGCCTGCCACGCCGGCTGGTGGAGGTGCCGGCACCTTGACGTTACGCACGCCTTCGAGACACGAAGCGACAGCTCCGGCTGTTAGCAGTCTCTTGGCCGAGAAGTAGCCGCAGCTGCGGTAGCCGGTAGCTCAGTTCCTGCGCGAGCGCAGGCATGGTCAGGGCGTGATCTTCGGCAAGGGCGTAGGCGCGGGTTATCAGGGCCGGTATCTCACCGGGATACTGGTCGACCGGCTCTGCCTGGACAGCCCCAGCTGACGCAGCTGGTTCGCCTTTAGGTCCATGCGGGCCGCACATCTCAGCGAGCAAGGGGCGCCGACGGCAGTCCCGCCGGACCCATGAAGGCGAAGACCTGGCTGGTGCCCGGAAGCAGCAGCAGGCCATCGGCAGCGGACGGCGTCGGGAAGTGGTTCGCCGACACGCCGAAGGGAATCGAGACGACCTGCTGGCCGTCGGCCGGGTTGAGGCCGTGCACCGCATGATCGGCTCCAATCGTCCAGACCAGCCCATCAGCGATGATCGGTGCGCCAGCAGCGCCGTCGTTGCCGGTCCACAGTTGTTTCAGGTACGGGGGCTTGGCCGAGACCCTGATCGCCGTCACGCCGTTCGGGCAAGGTACGTAGACGACCGAGCCCATCACCGCGTGTCCGCCGTCTGGGTCGCCGTGGCACACCGGAAGCGACGCGACCTCGCCATCCTTGCCGCCGAGGTACCCCTGACGCAGTAGGTAAGCGGTGTCGGTCTTGCCGACCTGGAACACGAAACCGTCCACGAGCACGGGGTCGCCGGTTCCGAGGTCGAGGTCGTCACCGCTCAGCTGCTGCCAGTTGTTGAGGTAGAAGATCGACTCGAGGTGCATGGCCGACGACAGCTCAAGCACCGCGTCGCTGTCGTCGTACGGCTGGCCGACGCCGAGGTTGTAGCCATCGGCGCTAGCCACGTAGACGTTCCCCTGAGGGTCGACGACCGGAGAACTGCCGCCCATCCAGACCGCTCCCCGATCTCTGCCGCTGCCGAGCTGGAAATAGTTCAGCGGTCCTCCTGTCTCCGGGATCGAGACGACGTAGCCGTGGGCAGGACCGTTCGGGCCGGGACAGTCGCCAGCGTTCTGGCCGTAGGCGATGACCACGAGGCCGTGATCGAGTGCCAGCCCTGGCCGCTGCAGCTGCGCGAGCTGGTCCTCGCCGGCGCTGGGCATCGCCGGCTGGCTCAGCTCGACCTTGCCGGTGAAGAGGTCGAGCCCGAAGAGGCGGTGCGACGCCTCCACGCCGCCAGAGGAAGATGGGCCCTCTATCAAGGTGTCCGCGTCGACGAAGATCTCGTGGCGTGCCAGATCGATCGCCGGGGTGCCCGTAATGCCGACCACGGGCGAGATGTCGCCGCACGGCAGGTCACGGGATGGCACGGGGTTCGCGATATGGCGTGACCACAGAATGTGCCCGCTACGGGCGGCCATCACGTAGACAGTGTCGTTCTCGGTCGCCGCGACGATGCGGCCGTCAGCGACGAGCGGCTCGCCATACAGCCGCCCGTCGAGGATCGGCGAGGTCCAGGCTCGCCGCGATGGCAGCAGCTTGATCTGCGCGCCCTGGACCCCGGTCGCCTCAGCATTCCCGTGGTAGGCGGTCCAGCTGGCGCCGGAGCCTGCGGCCTCCGGCCTCGGGGCGGCGGGCACGGTGGCCGGCGACAAGGACACAGACCCCGAAGCCGTTCCCTCGGAACCGAGGCTGGTCGTGCCCGGATGCCGAACCGCAGAGCTGTGGGACGACCCAGAACAGGCCGAGCAGACCACCGCCAGGACTCCAATGGCAGCGGCGAGCATCCCTTTCCTCATAGTGATCGCTCCCGTCTATCCCGGCTAATGAAGCGGACCGCCGGCCGCGAGGTTGCCACACCCCAGACTGCCAGAACGACCTGTTCTCCGACGACGCCATCACCAGATCCACGACGCCGCCCGCGGCAAACCCGCGCCGTCAACAACCTCGCCATCGCCGCGCTGATCGCCACGTATGCCGCCACCAAGAAGATCGTCGACCAATCCGCCGCCCGCGCCGCCATCAGCGAGGTCATCTCAGCAGAATGAGCACCCCGCCGACACCATGAACACCAAGCCCCGCCCGGCACCGCCGGGCGGGGCTTCCGCTGTCGCGCACACGCTCACCGCTAACGACGCCGCCACGCTCACGCTGAGCGTCGCGGAACACCTTCGGCGCCCGGTGACAGTACCCGCGGGGTAATGCGGCAACGTGCGGGGGCTCCTGCGATGGGACGCCGAGCACGTCGGGATGGGCTCGGCGGTAGTGCTTGGTCAGCACCTCACTGAGGCGGCCGGGCCGATACGCCACGGTGCGGCGGCAGACCTCGCAACGGGTGACCGGCAGCTGGGTAACGGTCACAGGGAAGCGGCGGGAAGGCGACTCGCCCATTTGTCTCTATCATGCCAGCCCAGCCGGGTGATCTTGCCCTGAGCCCGCGCCGCACGCACTCCTCGCGGCAGAAGAGTGAATCCGTAAGTGTCGGGAAGGCGACAGATGCTGGGCTCGTAAACGGGAAGCTCCGAGCCGTCGGGAGGCGGATCGCCGGAGAACAACAAAGCCTTTATCGGCGATATCCCGTGCTACTTCGGCTCCCTTTTCTCTCAAGTCGGTGAGGATAGCCTGGATATCCTTCCCGTGCCCTCTTGAGGGTCATGCTCGCACGATGGCTGAACGCGGAATACCGCCTGATCGCGACCCGGAATCCGATCGTCGGCCGCTGTGTCGTTCACCCTTGCCGGTATTCCGTGTGAGAAACGACCCGCCGCGCCCCGACAGAGCTGACTCGCTGGCTTGTGAGCACTACCTGCGCCATCACGAGGAGCCAGCCACAGGCCCACGCTAGCCACGCCCACGGGGAGAAAAGCCGGGGGACAACCAAAACGAGTGCGACAGCAGCGGGCACCGGGAAGAGCAGCCCCAGCCCGGCGGGATTCGCCAGCCGACGCCAACGCTGGCCGCGTTGATATTCCGCGGCCTGCTCGTGCCAGCCGAGCAGGCCGGGTTCACCCAAGCGGTCTGTGACCAGCGGCCTGAGCTGGTCGTTGAGGTACGCCGAAACCAGCTTGATGTACAGGTTGTGGTTGTGGTAGAGCGGCCGTGCCGCGGTCGACAGCAGCGGCAAGACCAGGAGAATCAGCAGGTCGGCATGACCGGACAAGGCGAACCCGAAGATGGCTGCCACCGCAGTCATGTACAGATTGAGCATGGTGTCCTGGCCGCTTATGCGGTTTGTAACCTCGGCCCGCAGAGCCGTGTACTCCGCCAGCGCTGCGCTTATCACCAGGTTCTTGTCGGGCGACGATCCCATTGGTCCTCCTTGGCGGGTCACCGGCTGCTCAGGCACCCTGAAGCGTTCCAGGCGAAGGGGTCGCCTCGCGCCGCGCCGGACGCATCTTGGGTACCATCGTCCGCCTCATCGGCCACCGCGCGGACAGCGCCCAGGCCCTCATGGAACTCCACGCCGCTGGCAGTCTCGACTCGCCGTGAGCGTGGAAACCGCACGGGGCAGCAAGGCCGCCAACAGCTCGGCGATCACTGAGCCCCCGCCTACGATACGAATTGCATGAGCGTGCGTTTTCGGCCTTTATAATCGGGCCACCGGATTGGCAGTTCGTGTGGCAGTTGTTCTGTTAGGGCAGCGCCGTTCCTTGTCGCGGCTGTCGGGCTGCGTCGTCAGGAATCCTGCTGCTGTGCCTTAGGAGATTTTCCTGAACGTGCACGCATTGGTGGGGTCCGGGTATTCGCACAGGAACGATGGTGCGGAGGCGGGGCCTTCGACTTCTAGTCCCACCAAGGGGTAGGTTCCTAGGGTCCCCGTACCGAACTGGATGCTGATGATTCCGGCATCTGGCTGGTTCTGCAGTCCCATCATGTAGCCGGAGCTGGTGCCGATCTTCCAGGTGCCGTGCCCGTAGCTTGGCGGCGGTGGCCCCACGGCCCAGCTGAACACTTGCGGGACGTTGACGAAGGTGACTTGTCCGCCGGTGAGGATGCCGCCAGGGGCGAAGCTGGTATCGGTGAATATTATTTTCCCGCCGACTGAGTCCTGCCAGGTCCCCTGCAGGGATCTGAGCTGGGCGAACTGCTCGCCATCCTCACTCCATACCGTCGGGGGCGCGGGGAAGATCCGGTGCAGGACGAAAAGCGCTGCGCATGTCAGGATGGCGGCAGTGATGACCAGCGCGAGCAGTACGAAGAGACATCCGCGTCGCGAGATCTGCCCCGGCGTGCTCATTTCCCCGCGAAGGCCCGCGTCGCTAGCCATGGCGACCTGCCTATCCTTCCCGTTCCCTGCGATTAACCTGGCCATCTTGCCATGGTGCACCGAACCTAGCGGGTTGCTCAGCCGATTCGTCACCTCCCCGAACAACGCCACGCTGACGGCACTGAGGGCTGACGCAGTACTTGACGTCGGACAATGTGCATCTACTGACACGATCACCGCACTCGTCGCGGCAGATGAGTACGTCGATGTCAACAACAGTTTGCTGGTAAGTAATCGGGGAACCCGTGGGAGATCACGTTGTGGCGCCCGCTGGGCATTACGGAATGGCCCTCGGCGTCATGTGACGGAGAGCTATGGGCCGGCTTTGCCGGCTGCCGGGGTTACGGGCCGGGACCCTGGCGCTGGTCACTGGCAGGACGGCGGCAGGCGCGTCCTTGGGGTGTCCAGGGCAGGAACGGGTCCAGGCCGGCCCCGGCCGGGGCGGTGCCGCCGTGCTCGGCGCAGGCCTGCAGGTAGCCGGTCAGCAGGCTGAGGGGCTCGATGCCGTGCCGGGCGGCGGTGGCGGTGACGGTCCAGACGTCGGCGGCCAGGTGAGCGGCCCACTGGGCGCCGGAGCCGTAGAAGTTCTTGCGGCCGATCACCGGGGTGCGCAGCGCTCGTTCCGCGCGGTTGTTATCCAGCGGCAGCTGCGGCAGGTCCTGGTGGCGGGCCAGCCCGTCCCACTCATTGCTGAGTGTGGCGATGACCTTGGCGGCGGCCGGGTGCAGCAGGCCCTTGGCGGCGTCGCTGGCCTGCAGGATGCGGTGCGCGTCGATGTCGGCGAAGGCCCGCTGCCAGCGGCCGGCGGCGTCCTCGCGGGCGTCGGTGCCCGGCATGGTGGCCGCCAGGGCGTGGTGCGCCCGGTACAGCACCGCGATCCGCTCGGTCCACGCATCGCACCAGTCGCCGAGCGCCTCGGGGTGCGCGGCCCCGGCCCGCAGGAAATACCGCCGGATATGGGCCCAGCACCACAGCGGGTCGACCCCGTCGATGCAGGCCAGCGACTGGTAGGCCTTGTGGAAGTCCGAGGAGATGACCAGCCGCCGGCCGGCCTCCAGCGCGGTCTGCTCCCGGTCGATGCCCAGCTGGCCGGCGGCGACACCGGCGCTGCGGGAGGTGTCCATCACGAACACGGTGGTGGCGTCGGTGATGAAGACCCACAGCCACCACCGGTGGCCGTCCTTATCCTCGATGTCCTCGAACACCTGCCAGCTGGTTTCATCGGCATGCACATGCCCGGCGGTCCGGCCGTGCGCGGCGATCGCGGCCGCCCACGGCGCGATCAGCGGCGCGACCTGCTTCAGCGCCCCGCACAAGGTGCCCGCCGCCACGTCCAGCCCGTCGGCGGCCAGCGCCGCGACGATCCGGTGCACCGGCCGGCCCAGCACATGCTTCTCATACGCCAGCCGCGCCAGGAACCCCGCGGTGAACAGGCCCTTCGGCACCGGCCGGGCCGCCACGGGCGCGCAGACCGTCGCGGGTCCCCGATGAGGACACCGCCGCCGGTAACGCCGCCGCCGCCACACGATCCGGGTGATCTTCACCCGCCAGTCGAGCTGCTCGCTGTCCTCGGTCCCTATGAACTCGAACGCCTTCCCGCACACCGCGCAGCACCGCTGGCCAGCATCCACATCGATGACCCGCTCCTCGGTCTCCAGATGCGAATAGTCCCGCCGCCCGTGACCAGGCCCGCCCGGCCGCTGCCCTCGCTTACCCGCGCCGCCCGGCCGATCGCCGCCCTCCCGCCCAGTCCTGCGTGCCGGCGAGCCGCCCTTCTCCGACGACGACCCGAACAGCAACCCGCTCAGCGTCGTCACGCTCTCCTGCAGAGCGGCCACCTGCCCGGCCAGCTCCGCCACCCGCGCGTTCAGCCCGGCATTCTCCGCCACCCGCGCGTTCAGCCCGGCATTCTCCGCCCGCAGCTCCGCCACCAGCGCCTCGGCCCGCCCGGCGCGGGCACGCCAGTAACCGGCATCGACATCCTCATCGATCACCGGCGCAGGCACGCAACTCAGCACACATCACCACACCAGCCACGTCACGCACCAAACCCGGCGTGTCGCGACCCCGGCGGCCCGCCCCACGGGATCACCGATTACTTAC
>JBAUAY010001301.1:0-4334 GCA_049676235.1 Streptosporangiaceae bacterium | reverse complement strand
GTCAGGTCGGCCGCGAAACCGTGCGTGCGCAGGTTGTGCACCGCCTGAGCGTCGCTGACGACAAAGCCGTCAAAGCCCCACGTCTCGCGCAGTACGTCGGTCAGCAGCCAGTGGTTCCCGGTGGCCGGTATGCCGTTCAGGTCCATGTAAGCGGTCATGATGTTCCCGGCGCCGGCTTCGACGGCTGCTTTGAACGGGGGCAGGTAGACGTTCCACAGCTCGGAGTCGGAGAGGTTGACCTCGTCGTAGTCGCGCCCGCCCAGCGCGGCACCGTAGCCGGCGAGGTGCTTGGGACCGGCGATGACCCGATCGGGCGACCCGAGGCCGTCTCCCTGGAAGCCGCGCACCTGGGCGACCGCGACCGCGGCTCCGAGGTACGGGTCTTCCCCCGCGCCCTCGACGATCCGGCCCCAACGAGGGTCGCGCGCGATGTCGACCATCGGCGCGAACGCCCAGTGGATCCCGACTGCCCGCGCCTCGCGAGCGGCGACGGCCTGGCCCTTTTCGATGCTGTCAGGATCCCAGGAGGCGGCCATGGCGATCGGTACCGGCAGGATCGTACGCAGACCGTGGACTACGTCGAATCCGAACAGGGCAGGGATTCCGTGCCGGCTGCCCTGGATGGCCAGCCGCTGCAGCCGGTTCACCTCTGCCGGGTCGGTGACGAACAGCAGCGACCCGACCTCCCCCCTGGCCAGCGCCGCCTCGACCATCGCGGGCTGACGCGAGAAGTCAACGTGGAGCGTCGTCTCGATGTCTTCCGACCGAGGGAGGTTGACGTAGAAGTACTGGGTGAGCTGCCCGGCCTTCTCCGCCACCCCCATCTGGGCGATCAGCGCGTCGACGCGGCCGGCTATCTCGGCATCGGTCCGGGCGGCCGGTGTCGAGTGAACGGACATAATGCTCCTTCGGGCCGAACGCGTAAGCTTTCTCGTGGAACTTACTCGTGCGCATGGGTCAGCACCACCGAGTCGACGTCGGCCGGGGCGAGCCCGGCCTCCTCCAGCGCGGCCAGCAGGCGCCGCCGGGTGCCTACGTGTCCGGTGTCGACCACGATGCGCCGCGGCTGGCCGTCTCGCGCCACCGCCTGGACTCCGACCACGCTGCAGCAGGCAAAGGACCCGTGATCGGAGCCGAGCGAGGAGCCCTCGAGCAAGGGCGCGATCCTCGGGTCAGGCGCTTGCATCGGCCGTCCCGTCAGGTGTGCGGAGTTCCGCCCCGCCGAGCAGTTCGCTGAACCGGGCGATCTCGGTGTGGTCGAGCCCGGGACCAAGGGCGCTGGCCGCGCCGGCCCACAGCTCGCGGCACAGCGCGGCGAACGGGGTGGCCGTGCCGGGGCCCAGGTCCAGCGCGATCCCCAGGTCCTTCACCATCAGGTCCAGGCCGAAGCCGGAATCGAAACGGCGGGAGAGCACGAACGGGATGATCTTGGACTTGGTCGTGTTGTTCATCCCGGACGACGCGTTGAGCACGTTCACCAGCACCTCCGGGTCGAGGCCGAACTGCTGGCCGATCAGCAGCGCCTCGACGCTGATCAGGAATCCGGCCGCCGAGACCAGGTTATTCAGCGCCTTGGTGGCCTGGCCTGCGCCGACTCCGCCGCAGCGGTGCAAGGACGTGCCCATCGCCTGCAGCACCGGCTTGGCTCGCTCGACGTCCTCGTCGCTGCCGCCGATCATGATCGCGAGTTCTCCGCTCCGGGCACGGGCCACTCCGCCGGAGACCGGCGCGTCGATCACCGCCACCCCGGCCGCGGCGAGCCGCTCCGCCAGGCTCCGGGTCACCGCGGGCACGCCTGAGGTCATGTCGATGACCACGCAGCCGCGCCTCAGGGCGCTTTCCGCATGTTCTACCACCTCGCTGACGTGCGTGCTGGTCGGCAAGCTGGTGACCAGCACGTCGGCGCCGACGGCGACCGACCCGGCGCCGTCGCAGGCCCGGCCGCCGACCTCGGCCGCGAACCGCGCGGCGCGGCCGCTGGCCGCGTCGGCCACGGCGACCTGGAATCCGTCCCGGACCAGGTTCGCGGCCATGGGCCAGCCCATGTTCCCGATGCCGACGAAACCGACGGTACGGGCCGGGTCGGCAGGACCGGCATCGGCAGGCATGGTGGCCTCGCTTCCGTTGGTGTTTCCGGCTCAGTTAAGACTGACCGAGCAGCGAGCCGATGCCGCCGGCGACGGGGGTGACGTGGCGTATGTAACCGGCGGGTCGGATGACGCCGGTCGCGGTGGTGCGGCTCGCGGCGTCGCAGGCCGTGACCCGGACCGCGTCCTGCCGCGCCGAGGCGGACACGATGAGGCCCTGCCCGTCGAACAGCGGCGCGACCAGGCGGTAGGAGTAGTCGCACCTGACCGGCAACTCCGTCATGCGCCGGGCGAGTTCGGCCATGAGCAGGGCCTGCAGCGGGCCGTGCACCAGCAGGCCGGGGTAGCCCTCGGCGCGAGCGTAGCCCCGGTCGTAGTGGATGCGGTGTGCGTTATAGGTCAGCGCGGAGAACCGGAACAGCAGGACCGGGTTGACCTCGACCGGCCAGACGTGGTCGCCGGGGAGCGGCGGCGGGGCATCGGGTGGTGGCGCGGGCTCGGGCGCCGGGACTGAGGCGGTCGGCGCGGGTTCGCGGTAGACGAGGTCCTGCTCATCGGTGATCACGACCTGGCCGCCCTGGCTGATCTCGCTGCGTACCGTGACGAAATGCAGTGCGCCGGACCGGCCCTGCTTCCCGGTCGAGCTGGCCTGCCAGGTCCGGCGGGTGGCCTCGGCGCCGGTGCGGAGCGGGGCGTGCTGGCTGACCCGGCCGCCGGCGAACATGCGGCGCAGGCCAGGGCCGGGCGGCGTGGGTATCGCGTCGCGGGCCGGGTGCCCGTCGGCGCCGAGGATGGCCTGCGGCGGCCGGTCCAGCAGGTACACCCAGTGCCAGAGCAGCGGGAGCGCTCCGTCGGCTAGGGGCACGCCGAGCAGCCCGGCCAGGGCTTGCGCCGGGCCGGGGGTGATCAGCTCGGTGAGTTCCCTAACTTCGGCGGCGGAGACTTCGGTCACGGTTCGTCCTCAGGGGCGACGACCTGGCAAAACTCGAGGGTCCTGTCGCGGAGCAGCGGCCGGATCTGGGCGACGGCGATGCCGGAGAAGTGCGGGCTGGCCAGGTGGGCGTCGAAGGCCTCGCGGCTGTCGTAGCGCTCGTACAGGACGAACGAGTCCGGGTCCTCGGTAACGCGCAGCGCGACGAAATCGCGGCAGCCCGGCTCGGCCCGGGTGGCCGCGGTGTGGCGGCTGAGCAGCGCGGCGACCTGGTCGCCGTTCCCGGCCATGGCCTGATAGCGGACGATGATCGCGATCTCGGTCATGGACGGGTCAGCCCAGGGTGAAGGGGTCGCGGGTGCCGCCGGTGAGCTCGACCCAGATGGCTTTGGTCTGGGTGTACTCGTGGACCGCCTCGATCCCGTTTTCCCGGCCGAGCCCGCTGGCCCCGAACCCCCCGAACGGGACGTCCGGGCCGACCACCCGGTAGGCGTTGATCCACACCGTGCCGGCCTTCAGCGCGTGCGCCACCCGGTGGCCGCGATGGATGTCCTTGGTCCAGACGGCCCCGGCCAGCCCGTAGCGCGTGCCGTTGGCGAGCTCGATCGCCTCCTCCTCGGTGTCGAAGGCAATGACCGCCAGCACCGGCCCGAACACTTCCTCGCAGGCCACCGTCATCTGCGGGCTGACGTCGGTCAGCACCGTGGGCCGCACGAAGTAGCCGCCGAGCTCGGCGGCCGGCTCCCCGCCTGCGGCGACCGTGGCCCCCTGGGCCGGCGCGGCGGAAGGAACGACAGCACCTTCTCATACTGCGGCTGATTGGCCAGCGGGCCCATCTCGGTCTCTGCCGCTGCCGGGTCGCCGACCTTGATCGTCTGCGCGCGGGCGGTGATCTTTTCGACCAGCCGGTCGTGGACTCTGCGGTCGACCAGCAGCCGGGACCCGGCCATGCAGGTCTGCCCGGTCGCGGCGAAGACGCCGGCCACGACCCCGTTGCAGGCCGCGTCCAGGTCGGCGTCGTCGAACACCACGTGCGCAGACTTGCCGCCCAGCTCCAGCACGGTCCCGGTGATGTTGGCTGCGGCGGCCCTGGCCACCTCCGCCCCGACCCGGGTGGATCCGGTGAAAGCGATCTTGTCTACGCCGGGGTGCGCGGCCAGGGCCTTGCCCACCGCGGGGCCGAAGCCGGTCACGACGTTGAACACCCCGGCCGGGACTCCCGCCTCCTCGATCCGCGCGGCGAGCTCGAGGGTGGAGACCGGGGTGTAGTCGCTGGGCTTGGCCACCATCGTGCAGCCGGCCGCCAGCGCCGGGGC
>JBAUAY010001300.1:0-5623 GCA_049676235.1 Streptosporangiaceae bacterium | reverse complement strand
CGCCAGGCCCCCGCGCAGGCGCGCGACCCGGTCGGCGGCCTCTTCCAGTCGTGCCCCGCCGAGCGTGCCGTCGCGGACCGCGGCGACCAGCGCCTCGCGGACCGCGAGATAGTCCTCCTCGCTGCCGTCCCGGCCCAGGCACAGCAGGTCGGTGCCCGCCGCCACGGCCAGCACCGCCGCCTGGGGGATGCCGAACATATCCCTGGTCGCCCGCATCTCCAGCGCGTCGGAGACGATCACCCCGGTGAACCGGAGTTCGCCGCGCAGCAGCCCGGTGAGCGCGGCGCCGGACACGGTGGCGGGCAGGTCGCCGGTGAGCTCGGGTACCCGCAGGTGGCTGGGCATGATGGCGAGGGTGCCCGCCCTGACCGCGGCCTCGAACGGCGGCAGGTCGCGCCGCCGCAGGTCGTCCAGCCCGCCCTCGATCGTGGCGATGGCCTGGTGGGTGTCGGTGCCGGTGCGGCCGTGCCCGGGGAAGTGCTTGGTGCACGCGGCCACGCCCGCGCCCTGCAGGCCGACCACCGCGGCGGCGGTGTGCCGGGACACCAGGCCGGTGTCCGCGCCGAAGGAGCGGGTGCCGACGGCCGGGCTGTCCGACGAGCCGAGCACGTCGGCGCACGGCGCGAGGTCGAGGTTGATTCCCAGGGCGGCCAGGTCGGCGCCGATCGCCCGGTACACCGACCTGGTCATCACGGTGTCGTCCACCGCGCCGAGCGCGGCATTGCCCGGGTACGGGCTGCCGTCGGAGTATGCGACCCGGGTGACGTCGCCGCCTTCCTCGTCGATCGCGATCACCGGGTCGACCCCGATAGCTGCGGCGCGAAGCCCCGCCGTCAGCGCGCGCACCTGATCCGGAGCCGAGATGTTCTGGCCGAAGAGCGTGACCCCGGCCAGGCCGCGGCCGAGCGCGTCGAGGATCCAGCGCGGGGCCGAGGCACCGGGAAACGGCGGGATGAGGATGGCGTCGGCCAGCCGGACCAGCAAGGGGTCCGCGGCCCGGACCGTCGTGTCCTGGCTCACCCCTTCACCGCCCCGGCGACCAGGCCGTTGACCATCCGGCGCTGGACGATGAGAAAGAAGACCATCACCGGGATGGTGAACAGGGTGGAGGCGGCCATGATGCCGCCCCAGTCCACCGATCCCCGGCCGTAGAAGTACTGGACGTAGATGGGCAGCGTGTACTTGGCCGTGTCGGTGCCCAGGAACGTCAGCGCGAAGACGAACTCGTTCCAGGCGAAGATGAACGCGAACACGCTGGTCGCCACTAGGCCCGGCGCGGTCAGCGGCAGCAGGATCCGCCAGAAGACCCGCAGCGGCCCGGCCCCGTCGATTGCGGCGGCCTGTTCCAGTTCGCGTGGCACCGTGGCGACGAAGTTGCGCAGCATCCAGATCGTGACCGGCAGCGCGAACGCGGTGTACACACCGATCAGCCCGACCAGGCTGTCCAGCAGGCTCAGCCGGCGGAAGTCGAGGAACAGCGCGATCACCAGCGCCTGCTGCGGCAGCATCTGCACGATCAGCAGCATGATCAGGTACGAGGTGCGGAACCTGAACCGGAACCTGGCCAGCGCGATCGCGGCCAGCATGGCGATCAGCGACGAGGCTGCGACGGAGACCAGCGTGACGAACAGGCTGTTCTTCAGGAAGTTCCAGTACGGGATGCCGATGACGCCGCCGTCGATGACCGTCCGGAAGTTCGCCAGGGTCGGATGGGCGGGCAGCGGGTGCGGGGTCAGTGAGTAGATCTCGGTGGCCGGCTTGAACGCCGTGGACACCATCCAGAAGATCGGGAAGAGGGTCACCAGCGCGACCAGCAGACCAAGGCCATTCAGCCCGGCCCGCCGCAGTCGGCGAGACCTGACCCTGGTCCACTGCGCGCTGGTCAATTGATCGCCCCCTGTTTGATAGATGCCCGGACGTAGCCGACGGTGATGATCAGCAGGACCACCGTGAGGATGAAAGCGAGCGCAGACGCCGCGCCGTAGCTGGGCGGCTGGGTGAAGGCCCGGTCGTAGGCGTATATGCCCAGGTTGTACTCGTCCCGGTTGCCGAGCTCGCCGATGACGATGTAGACCTGCGTGAACACGCCGAAGTCCCAGATGACCGAGAGCAGCAGCAGCACCAGGAAGATCGGCTTGAGCAGCGGGTAGGTGACCCGCCAGAAGATCCGCCACGGCCCGGCGCCGTCGACTCGGGCGGACTCGTGCAGCTCGGCGGGCACGGTCTTCAGCCCGGCCAGCACGGTGACGGCGATGAACGGGAAACCCTGCCACAGCAGGAGCACGGTGAGCAGCGTGTAAGCGGGCAGCGCGGAGTTGGTCCAGCTGAAGCTGGCCCAGTGCGCGCCGCCGCCCAGCCAGTGCGGCAGCCTGCTCAGCGTCCAGTCCACCACCCCGCCGTCCGGGTCGGCCAGCCAGACGAAGATGACGCTGGCCGAGACCGCGGGCGTGGCCCAGGCCAGCAGCGCGGCACCGGACACGAAGGTCGCCATCCGGCGACCGAGCCGGTTCAGCAGCAGGCCGACCAGGGTTCCGGTCAGCAGCGTCAGCGGCACTACGACCGCCGCGAAGATCAGGCTGATCCGCAGCGACAGCCAGAACTCGGGGTCAGACAAGATCGCGGTGTAGTTGCCCGCGCCGATCCAGTCGGTCGCCGCAGCGCCCGTTACCTGCGGCAGCCCGTAGTTCTGGAACGAGAAGAGCCCGATCTGGACGGCGGGCCAGAGCACCAGCGCGCCGATCGCGAGCATCGATGGCAGCAGCAAGATGTAGGGCGCCAGGTGACGGCGGCGGATCAGCGCGGCGGTGCGCTCCCGCGCGGTGTACTGGCCGGCGGGCCCCGACCCGAAAACCCGGCCCGCCGGGTTTCTGGATCCGGCCTGGCGGGGCTGGAGGCCAGCCGGGGATCCCCCCGGCTGGCCAGAAACGGTTTTCACCATCGGGAGAGTAGCCCGCTAGCTCTCGCTGCCGGTGTTGAGGACGTTCTGCAGCTGGGTGTTGGCCTTGCTGACCGTGGCGGCAAACGGGGCCCCGTTCATCAGGGACTTGATCATGGTCGGGATGACGTAGTCGGTCGAGTCCGCGGTGGCCCAGTTCTTGGCGTTCAGCGGCGAGATCTGGGTGTTCGAGGCCGCCTTCGCGAAGCCGGACATGAGCTGGCTGCTGGAGTAGGTGCCGCCGGTCAGCGCGGAGGTGTAGGGCGGGAAGAAGCCTTGCAGGTTGGCGAACGAGGTGGCGTTCGAGGTGCTGTCCATGACCTGGACCAGGTCCCAGGCGGCCGTCTTGTACTTGCTGGTCGCCCAGATGCCCAGGTCGGAGCCGCCGGCGAAGGCCGGTGCCGGGTTCGGGCCGTTCTCGCTCGGGATCGGGAACGAGGCCCATTCCGACTTGCCCACTGCGTTGGCGGGGAAGTTGGCCGAGGCCCACGGGCCGTCGATGTACATGTCGAGCTTGCCGAGCGCGAAGTCCTCGTTGGCGCCGCCCGAGGTCGCCCCGATATTGCCGAGCTCGGTCTCGCCGACGTACTTGGCGGGGGAGAGGTGATACCTCTGGTAGAGGTCGACGTAGTACTTGATGCCGGCCTCGGCCGCAGGCGAGGTCAGCGTGGCGGTCCACTTCCCGCTGCTCTCGGTGGCGATCTGGCCGCCGGCGCCCCAGATAAAGCTGGCGAGGGCGTCGGTGTCGTTGCTTGGCGCGCCGATGCCGTAGGTGCCCGGGTTCTTGGCCATCAGCTTCTGCGCGTCGGTAACGAGCTGCGCCCAGGTGGTCGGTGGGCTGGTGATGCCTGCCGCCTTGAACTCATCTGTGCGGTACCAGATGCCGCGCACGCCGCCGAACCACGGGACCCCGTAGACGCTGCCGTTCTGGGTGTCGTTGGCGAGCATGCCGGACACCACATCAGACTTGACCGACCAGGCGTTCACGAAGCTGGAGATGTTGGCGAGCGCGCCGAGCGAGGCCTCGGTGGGCGTCTCGGTGTTGCCGAGTTCGGTGATGTCGGGTGCGTTCTTGCCGCTGGCCAGGGCGTTGGTCCAGTCGGCGGTGGCGTTGGTCCAGGGGATCCACTTGACGTTGACCTGAGTCTTGGCGTAGGCCGGGTAGTCCTTGTGGAACTGCGCGACCACGCCGTTCATCCAGGTGATCTCGGATGGCACGGACGCTCCCATCCGCCATACGGTGAGCTGCGCGGGCGCTGAAGAAGAGGAGGTTGTCCCGGTCGTTGACGAGCCGCCCGAGCTGCAGCCCGCGATCGCGAGTGCCGCCGCCGCGCCGAGCGCGGCGAGCGCCGCTGGTGTTTTCCTGAGTCCCACTGCTGGCACTCCTTTCCGGGTGGTGAACTCGGTGGTGAAAACTTATGAGTAGCCGTAGAGAGAAACTAACCGGAAACTTTCCTATAAGATAGCCCCCGTTGCCGGATCGAGACCTTACGGGCCGTTGGATTGAAGGGACCGCGATGCAGCCTTACCGGGAGGGGACACGGGTTCATCCGGATGCACAGGCTCACCTGGAGCCCCAGGAGCAGCTCCATACCCAGGATCAACCAGAAACCCGCCCGCAACGCGAGACCCGCGGAACACGAGCTCGCCCGGGCACGCCCAGCCTGCTGCGCGAGCTGAACGACCGGGCCGCGCTCGGTCTCCTGCTCGGCGGCGAGATGCTCACCAGGTCCCAGATCAGCGAGTACACCGGGGTGTCCAAGGTAACGGTGTCGCAGATGCTGACCAGGCTGGAGGAACGCGGCCTGGTGGCGATCGCGGGCGAGCAGGCCGGGGGCCGCGGCCCGAACGCCGCGTTGTACTCGGTCGTCCCGTCCAGCGCTTACGTGGCGGGCCTGTACGTTGAGTCCGACCTGGTCAGCGCCGCGGTGGCCGACGTCACCGGCCGCCGGGTGGCCGAGGTAAGCGGTAATCCGAACGGGGCCGACGAACCGGTCGAGCTGGTCCGCCGCACCGTCGAGCGAGCCTGCGCGAGCGCCGGGATCGAGGTCACCAGGCTGAGTGCGCTGGTGATCGGCAGCCCCGGCGTGGTCGACCCGCGGACCGGTGACCCGCGGCTGGCGGTGAACCTGCCCGCGTGGCACGAGGGCGCGCTTGACGCGCTCAAGGGCGCCTGGCACAAGCCGGTCGTGATCGAGAACGACGTTAACCTGGCCGCGATGGCCGAACGTGCCGTCGGCGCGGCCGTCGGCGCCGACGATTTCGTCCTCGTCTGGCTGGGCGTCGGTCTCGGCCTGGCCACCATCTTGGGCGGACAGCTGCACCGGGGCACGGCCGGGGCGGCCGGCGAGATCGGCTACCTACCGGTGCACGGCGCCCCGCTGCACACCGACCTCCGGCATCCGGCCAGCGGCGGCTTCCAGTCCCTGGCCGGCGGCAGCGCGGTGCGCGAGCTCGCGGTCAAGTACGGATTCGCGGCGCAGACGCCGGCTGAGGCGGTCCAGGCCGCCCTGGCCGGCCACCAGGACGCCAAGCAAGCCAGCCCAGCCGAGCAAGCCAGCGGGGCGGAGGGGTTCCTCAGCGAACTCGCGCACCGGGTCGCGGTCGGGGTCGCGTCCGTCTGCGTCGTGCTCGACCCGGGCCTGGTGGTGCTGAGCGGCGAGGTGGGCCGGGCCGGCGGCACCGCCC
>JBAUAY010001299.1:0-2007 GCA_049676235.1 Streptosporangiaceae bacterium | reverse complement strand
TAGGCGCTCACGCCGGTGATGTCGCTCGGCAGCAGGTCCGGCGTGAACTGCACCCGCCGCACGGTGCCGTCGATCGCCCGGGCCAGGGCCTTGGCCAGCATCGTCTTGCCTACGCCGGGCACGTCCTCGATGAGCAGGTGCCCCTCGGCGAGCAGCACGGCCAGCGTGAGCTGGATGGCTTCCCGCTTGCCCTCGATTACGGACTCGATCGCCGTGCCGATCCGGCGGGCCGCTGGGACTAGATCATCGATCGGGCTCCCCGTCTGCCGTCCGGTGTCTAGAACCACATGGCCTCCTCGAAGGCGCTGGCGCGCACCGCCATACTGCCGGGCATCCGTCTCGGAGCGCCCCCGGCCTAGCTTGCCGTACCGCTACAGTACGTCTTTCTTCGCTAAACGCGCGACGCTGGGGAAGCTTCTCCGCCCAAACGGGCACCCCGGGACCGAACCGGGCCTGGACCCAAACCACCTCCGGCCGCCCTGGCCCCATTTCCCTCCACTTCTTCCTCCACTCCGCTCCACCTCTCCTACCTGCCGCTTCGGTGGGGAAGGGAGCGCGATTATGGCGTGTGAAGCGTTGACGGTGGGGAAATGTGGAGTACAGTGGAGCGCGGTGGAGGATAAACGGTGGGAGGTGAGCACCTGTGTTCCTCGGTACTCACGCCCCCCGGCTTGACGAGAAGGGCCGGCTGATCTTGCCCGCGAAGTACCGAGAAGAGCTCGCTGGGGGAGTCGTGATCACCAAGGGGCAAGAGCGCTGCTTGTACGTCTTCCCGCAGGAGGAGTTCACCCGGATCACCGAGGCGCTGCGCACCGCGCCGGTGACGGCCAAGTCGGTCAGGGACTACAGCCGGGTCTTCTTCGCCAGCGCTTCGGATGAGCTGCCCGACAAGCAGGGCAGGATCACCGTGCCTACCGCGCTGCGGTCATACGCCGGGCTGGAGCGGGACTGCGTCGTGATCGGCGCGAATACCCGGCTGGAGATCTGGGACACGCAAGCGTGGGACACCTACCTCGCCGCCCAGGAGGACTCGTTCGCCGAGGCCGCTGAGGAGGTGCTCCCGGGAATCCTGTAGCTCCCCTACGCGCCGGCCCCCATCCGCCGCTCCCTGCTGGCATCACTTCCCCGGTGCCAGCCGGCAGCGCGAGCGGATGGGGCCGGCGGAGGGGCACAGCAGCCGACCGCAGGACAACAGGAGCACCAGGCACCGCAGACAAGCAGAAAAGCAGGAACCGCAGAAAAGCAGGAACCGCAGGGAGGGGGACGCGTGGACCGGGCCCAGCACGTACCGGTGCTCGCCGACCGTGTCAGCGCCCTGCTCATGCCCGCCCTGGCCGCTGAGGGTGCCGTGCTCGTGGACGCCACGCTGGGCCGGGCCGGCCACGCCCGCGCCCTGCTCGAGGCCTGCCCCGGCTTGCTGCTGATCGGCGTCGACGCCGATCTGGCCGCGATCGAGGCGGCCCGCGAGCTGCTCGCCCCCTACGCCGCCCGGGTCACCCTGGTGCACGCCAGGTACGACGAGATCCCGGCCATCGTGACCGCCGCCACCAGGGCCGGAACCATCGGGCCGGACAGCGTCATGGGCCTGCTCTTCGACCTGGGCGTGTCCTCGCCGCAGCTCGACGACCCGGAGCGCGGCTTCGCCTACGCCCAGGACGCCCCCCTCGACATGCGGATGGACCGCAGCCAGGACCGAACCGCCGCCGATGTGGTCAACGGCTACCCGGTGGCCGAACTCGCCCGGGTCCTGCGCGATTACGGTGAGGAGCGGTTCGCCCGGCGGATCGCCGAGGCGGTGGCGCGCGAGCGGGCCCGCGCCCCGATCACCTCGACACAGCGGCTGAGCGCGATCGTCAAGGACGCGATCCCGGCGGCCACCCGGCGCACCGGCGGCAACCCGGCCAAGCGCACCTTCCAGGCCCTGCGGATCGAGGTCAACGACGAGCTCGGCACACTGCGCCGGGCGCTGCCCGCCGCGCTGGACCTGCTGGCGGCCGGCGGCCGCGT
>JBAUAY010001298.1:0-3066 GCA_049676235.1 Streptosporangiaceae bacterium | reverse complement strand
CGGCCACGGCGCCCCAGGCCAGGGCGGCCGTGCTCGGCGGATGACCCGCGGCGAAGGGCAGCGCCGCCGCCGCGACTATGACGCTGACCGCCGAGGCGAGCAGCGTGACCTGGATGACCCCGGCACTGCGGGAGGCGAGCCCGGCGGTGAAATCCGAACCGCCGTAGGCGATCGCGGACGCCAGCGCCAGGACGATGGCTAGCACGCCGGACCGGTCACAGCCCGGGTCCTAGTCGACGTCGTAGCCCGGATCGCCGCCAAGCGCCTCAAGAGGTCTGCTTGGCGGCCGGACTGCCGGCCGGATGGAAGACCCCGAGCACCTCCAGCGGGTCCGGGCCGGTGTTCTCCAGGCAGTGCGGCTGGTACGGCGGCAGGTAGATCGAGGTGCCCGGCCCGATCTCGGCCCTGGTGTCCGCCAGGTGCACCGTGCCCCGCCCGGCCAGCACGTGCACCACCTCGTCGTAGGTGTGGTGGTGCGCCGGGGCCCGGCCCGGCGGGATCAGCCCGGCGAACTGCGTGATGGTGAGGCCCTCGCTCAACAGCACCCGGAATTCCCGGTCGCCGGTACGCTCCGGCTCGCAGGCGTCTAGCCGCACCACCCGCCGCGCCCGGTCGGCCGGGTCGGCGGATCCGGCCCGCAAGGTGACGGCCAGCACCTCCAGGTCAGGGCCGGGCCGCGCCTGGGACGTGTAGCGCAGGCCCGGCCGCATCCACACGGCGGTGCCCGGCTCGAGGCTGACCGGCCCGGGCTCCTCCTCGGTGTCCAGCTGGCCCGAACCGCTGATCACGTACCAAGCCTCGCCCTGCCCGCTCGCGGTTCCCGCGATCCCGGCGCCGCCCGCGAACCTGAGCCGCCGCTGATGCAGGCCGCGGCAGCCGTGCCGGTCGTCCAGCATCTCCGCCACCGTCACCCCCGGGCCGAGCGGGCTCACCGGGACCTGTTCCGGCCTGCGTACGGTCGGTCCCGCCCGCCCGGCGCTCATGAGCCGAGCTCATGAGCCGAGGCGGGGCGGGTGACGGCGTAGGCGGCGCGGCGAGCCCGGCGGGTGCGCGCCCAGTACTCGAAGGTGAAGCCGGGCCACAGCGTCCGGTTGATGCCGTCGGCGTCGAGGTACCAGCTGTCACAGCCGCCCTCGCTCCACACAGCCCGGCGCAACCGCCGCTGCAGGGCGGTGTTGTAGTGCCGCAGCGCGGACTCGCTGACCTCGATCGTGTCTGCCTTGTCCCGGGCCAGGATACGCAGGCAGCTCATTACGTGCTGGACCTGGCTCTCGATCATGAACACGACCGACGTATGCCCCAGGCCGGTGTTGGGGCCGAGCAGCATGAAGAAGTTCGGGAATCCGGAGATCGTGACGCCGTGGTACGCCTCCAGGTTCTCCGGTGTGAGCTTGCACCCGTCGCGCCCGGCCACGTTGAGCGAGGTGACGGATTCGACCACCTTGAAGCCGGTGGCGTAGATGATGACGTCGGCCGGGTGGGTCGTGCCGTCAGCGGTGCGGACACCGGTCTCGGTGATCTCGGTGATGTCCTGGGTGATCAGGTCGACGTCCGGCCGCTGCAAGGCCGGATAGTAGGTGGAGGACAGCAGGATCCGCTTGCAGCCGATGGTGTAGTCCGGGGTGAGCCTGGCCCGCAGGGCGGGGTCGGCGACCTGGTGCTCGAGGTGCCGTATGGCCATTAGCTCCAGCGGGGCCATCAGTTTGGGATGGACTGCGAAGCCGACCGCCCTGGCTTCCATCAGCAGGTAGATGGCGTCGCGGCAGGCGCGGGCGGTCAGCGGGACCGCGTTGAAGGTGGCCCGCAGCCGGGCCGGGATCTCCACGTCGGGCCGGGGATGAACCCACGGCGGCGTGCGCTGGAACACGGTCAGGTGCGCGGCCTGCGTGGCGATTTCCGGGATGAACTGGATCGCGGACGCGCCCGTCCCGATCACCGCGACCCGCTTGCCCGTCAGGTCGCAGGAGTGATCCCAGCGCGCCGAGTGGAACGAGGTGCCGCCGAACAAGGCGGCCCCCGGAATGTCCGGATAGGAGGGCAGATGCAGTGCGCCGGCGGCGGACACCACGGCCCGCGCCTGGTAGCTGCCCACTTCGCCGTGCTCGACGGTCACGATGGTCCAGCGCCTGGTGTCGTCGTCCCAGTCCACCCGTTCGACCGTGCAGCCGTACCGGATGTGCTCGTCCACATGGTGCTTGCGGGCGCACATCCGCAGGTAATCCCAGATCTCCTGCTGCGGCGCGAAGATCCGGCTCCAGGACGGGTTCAGCTCGAAGGAGTAGGAGTAAAGCGGCGACGGCACGTCGCACGCGCAGCCCGGATACTGGTTGTCGCGCCAGGTTCCGCCGAGATCATCGCCCTTGTCCAGGATGAGGAAGTCGTCGAATCCAGCCTTCTTCAGCGCGATCCCCATTCCAATGCCGCCGAACCCGGCTCCGATGATCACGATCCCTGGCATGTCTGGACGATAACCCAGGGACCGCGCCGCTGGCCATGCCACCGCCTCCGGTCACGTCCCTCCGTGGTGCTGCGGTCACTATCCGTGGACCACTGCGGCCGGGCTCGTTGGCGCCGGCCACCGCGACGGTCAGTAGGCCCCAGGCTGATTTTCCTGGCCCTCCGAGCCCGGCCACCTGAACCCGCCGTCGGGCGAGTCGCACTGATCGCTTCCATATTTTTGTTCGGATATCTATTTTCATCAGGTTATACAGTGGCATTTCTAGACTTATTTCGCTAGTATGTTTGATAGAAGTCAAAGACCATTTCATCCGAACGGGCGGTGGTGCATGCACCCGGAACCGGCTCCTGCGGACCGCGGGCGGGACGAGGATCCCGCCGCGGGCGTCCCTGAGCCGGTGGAATACGAGTCAGTGGCCTGGGAGCCGGTGGTGACCCGCCCGGACCCTATGTCCGAAGAGGACCAGCAGGCTTTGCTGGACGCCGTCACCGACGACGGCGAGCCGTGGTGGCTGCAGGAAGGGGATCCGGACCCGGACGACCCTCCGCCGCCAGAGGACTACAACCTGCAGGAGATCGCCGCGGAATGTCGGCAGGTCTCCCAAGACC
>JBAUAY010001297.1:0-4223 GCA_049676235.1 Streptosporangiaceae bacterium | reverse complement strand
GGAGAGCGGCTTGCCGTAGCTGGCCACCAGCCGCGTGCCGAGCCGCCGGGCCGCGGCGACCGACACTTGCTGGCCGAGCACGGCCCGCAGCGCGAGCTCGCTGCCGTCGACGTGCCCGGGCGACCGCCGGCCCGGACTAGCCAGGGCCAGCGGCCCGAGCACCGGGTCGGCCGACAGGTAGCCGGTGACGGCCTCGGGGTCCGCGTCCAGGTCGAGCAGGCGGCGGCAGCGCTGCACCGCGGCGGTCAGGTCACGCAGGTCCTCGAGCTGGAGCTCGCAGTCGACATAGCCCGGTGCTGGCTGGCTCCGGGCCGGGGAGGGCACGAGGGGGCCCAAGGACAAGATCCCGGTTCCGTTCGGCAGCTGGATGGTTCGCCGGTATCGGCCGTCCTGCACCGATTCCACCCCGGGGACGGCCCGGGCGGCCAGGAAACCCAGCATCCGCTCCGCGTCGATCGGCGCCCGGTAGGCCAGCCGCAGCCCAAGGGGGGCCCGGGGGGATGGGTCCCCCCGGTAGCGAGGGGTTCCGGGGGATCGTCTCCCCGGGCCAGCACTGCGCAGCTGGGTCGGCGTCAGCGCGAAGACCTCGTGGATGGTCGCGTTGAACTGCCTGATGCTGGCGAAGCCGGCCGCGAAGGCGATCTCGGACAGCGGCAGTGCGGTCGTCTCGACCAGGATGCGCGCCGTCTGCGCCCGCTGCGCGCGGGCGATGGCGAGCGGGCCCGCGCCGAGTTCGGCGCTGACCAGGCGGCGCACCTGGCGCTGCTCGTAGCCGAGTCGGCGGGCCAGGCCCTCGACACCGTCCCGGTCGACCACGCCATCGGCGATCAGCCGCATCGCGCGGCCCACCACGTCGGCTCGGATGTTCCACTCGGGCGAGCCAGGGGAGGCGTCCGGGCGGCACCGCTTGCAGGCCCGGAAGCCTGCCTCCTGGGCCGCCGCCGCGCTGCGGTAGAACCGCATGTTCTGGCGTTTCGGCGTGATCGCCGGGCAGGACGGGCGGCAGTAGATGCCCGTGGAGGTCACCGCGATGAAGAACACGCCGTCAAAGCGGGGGTCCTTGCTGACCGCCGCCTGGTAGCGCTGCTCGTCATCCAGGCCCGGGGGGGCCATGTGCTGCGTCATGGCTCCACAATGCCAGCCCGCGCCGACTAAAACTGGCGGAAATCGGACAGGCACCCCCGGCGCGCGGGCTGGTGAGGCGAGTAGGCTCCTGCTCATGCAAGCCGAGATCAAGGGCACTACGATGCCGGTCCTCGAGGTCACCCTGCAGCAGGGCGAGCAGGTCGTCTCCACCCACGGCGAACTGTCCTGGATGACCCCGAACATCCAGATGTCCCAGCACATGGGCACCGGAGGAGGCTCTGGCGGCCACGGCGGCCTCATGCAGGGCCTGAAGCGGGTCATGGGCGGCGGCGGGTTGTTCCTCACCCACTACGAGGCCACACAGGGCGCCGGCATGGTGACGTTCGCGGCGAAGCTACCCGGCCACATCCTGCCGACCGACATCGGACCCGGTCAGGCGTTCTTCGTGCACCGCCATGGCTGGCTCTGCGGTACGCCCGGCATCACGCCGAGCATCGGCCTGCAGCAGACCTTCCGTGGCGGCATGTGGGGCGGCGATGGGTTCATCCTGCAGAAGCTCGAAGGCCAAGGCCGCGCCTGGATCGAGCTCTCCGGCGAGCTGGTGCACTACACGCTGGCCCCGGGCCAGACGCTGATGGTGCACCCGGGGCACGTGGGCCTGTTCGAGGGCAGCGTGCAGTTCGCCATGACCCGGATGCCCGGCATCGCGAACATGGCGTTCGGCGCCGACGGCTTCCAGCTCGTCGCGCTGACCGGTCCGGGCCAGATCTGGCTGCAGTCGATGCCGCTGCCGGTGCTGGCGCATAGCCTGCAGCCGTACCTCGCCCGCCAGGACGCTCCGCAGACGGCCGAGGCGGGCGCGATCGGTGGCATTATCGGCAATATCATGCGCGGACAGTGATCGAGGCGTCACTATTATTTCGTCCGAACGAACCGTACTGCGTGCCTAGATTGCACGTTTCCGCGTTCACATCGGTACCGAGCGTCCCCTGATGTCTCTCTAGTCCCACGTTCGTCACTCTTCGTAAGACGTGGCCTGGGAGCTAGGTAACTATTACCTTGTTACCCATTGCATTGGGTACAGCACGTATTGTAAACATTACAAATGGTAGCGAAACAACTTCGTACCGTGTTAGATCCGCATCCGAGGTGTGTCGTGGCCAGCAATTACCCAGACGAGGGCCTGCCTGCGAACGAGGACGGGGACTTCCGCGCCGACCTACCGCCCCGTATGGGTGGCGCGGGCCACGCGGCGCACATCGAGGCACGTGCCGAACTCCGCGATCGGGAGACCTACTACGCAGAACTGCGTTTCGCCGTCCACTGCCAGAGCCGGTCCATTCCCGGCCCGCGAGCCGCCCTCGACGACGAGGGGTTCGAAGCCTGGACGCACGGTGCTTCCGAAAACAGCGCCCAAGAAAACAGTGCCCCCGGGGTTCATGCCACTGAGACTGGGGGCGCCGAGGGCGAGAGCTGGGATGACATGATCGCGCGCTTCGGGGATACCTGGACCTGAGAGCCACCAGCGGCGGCCCGGAGCCCTCCTCCGGCGCTCGGGGCGTCCGGTCCGCCGCTGGTCACACTTGGTTGCAGCGTCTTTTTACCGGCGCCAGAAGTCGAAGCGGTCGCGCCCGGCGCGGAAGCCGGCCGCCTCGACCATGTCCACCGCCGGCTTGAATTTGTCGCCGACCCGCCAGGGCTGGTGGGCGTCACTGCCGAACGACACCGTGCGGCCCCCGGCCTCCCGCCACCACCGCAACAGTTCGGCCGAGACCAGCGGGCTCTTCGTGTTCACCTCGAGGACCCGGTCGCTGGCGGCCAAGGCGCGCAGCACGGCCCGGTATTCCGCCTCGAAGGTCAGCTCCTCGTACGGCCCGGCCGCCTGCGGCCACATCCGCCGGGGGAAGTCAAGGTGCGCCAGCACCTGGAAGATGTCGCTGCCCTCGACCAGCCGTACTAGTTCGGCGAAGTACCGGCGCATCACCTCGGCGGCCGGCATCCGCCGGAACAGGTCGTCGGCGGCCGTCAGCCGCCCGTCCCAGGGGATCGCGTGCAGCGAGCCGAGGATCCGGTCGACGCCGGCCGGGGCCACCATGGCGGCCGCGCTGGCGGCCCAGAGGTGGGCCTCGCCGATCTCAACGCCGGAGAGTATCCGCAGGTCGGGGTAGCGCTGACGGCAGTCGTCCAGGGTCGCCAGGTAGCCGGGGAGGTCGAGCAGGTGCATCCGCGTGTACCGGTGCGGATCGAGGTTCTCCGCGCCGATCTGGTCGCCGTCGGTCCAGGTGGTGAAGTCCAGGTGGTCAGTGAACGCCACGCCGGGCAGGCCGGCTGCCAGTGCCTGCTCGCAACTGCGCACCATCGACGCCTCGCGCGGCGCGTCCCACGACCATTCGGTGTGCACGTGGTTATCCACCGGGGGAGACCAGCCTTCGCTGGTCGGGGCGTGTTGCTGAACAGGGGGCACGGCGGGATCGGTCCTACTCGTCTCGGGGCTGTTGCTACGTCCTTGAGCCTATCGAGGGTTCCCGCGTCGTCTGTTGCGCGCCGGCGTGCCCGCCTGACCGCCAGATCACGCCCCGGCACGGTCGGGGTTACCAGCCCGGCTGGCGTGGCTTGGCCGAGGTGATGACGTAGACCTCGCCGCCGTCGGAATCGGGCGGCTGGGCCGTGGCGGACTTGACGGGCGGCTCCAGGGCGGCGGGCGCGTCCGCGAGTTCCAGCGGCTCGGCGTTGTCCTCGCCGTCGTTCCTGCGCTTCCTGGCCGCGTCCGCGGTGATCTTCTCGGCGACTTTCTGCCAGCGATCTTCCCACTCGGCGACGTTCCCGCCGCAGGCGCGCACGAAGGCGACGGCGACCGGGAGCGTGGGCAGCCGGAGACCGCCGGCCGCCGCCGCGAGCGTCTTCATCTCGTAGTGCGAGACCTCGGCCATCTCCGGGTAGTCGAGGTCGACCTTGGCCCGCAGCGCGCGCAGGTCTCTGGCGAAGGCCTCTAGGCCGTCTGGCGCGATGCTGGCTACCGCCTGTGCCGCCCCGCCCGGCCGGTCCTCGGGTACGGCCGTCCCGCGCTGGCGGATCACCGGCGCCGACGGTTCCGCCGGTGGGCCCACCGGCGGCCCCAGCCGCTCGCGGCCCTCAGG
>JBAUAY010001296.1:0-3161 GCA_049676235.1 Streptosporangiaceae bacterium | reverse complement strand
GCTTGGCGACCAGCGCCGGGTCGGCGCCGATCGCCCGGAGCAGCGGGGCGGTCGTACCGTCGGCCTGCTCGACCAGCGCCAGGAGCAGGTGCAGGGGGTCGACCTGCGGGCTGCCGTCCGCTGCGGCACCGCGTATCGCGGTGGACAGCGCGTCCTGGCTCTTGTGGGTTAGCTTGTCATCCATTACTTATCTACTTATCTCCTCTGGGCTGCCCAGCCTCACCGGACTGCCCAGTTATCGGTTCCCAGACTGCGACCCGGGCGCTGCGCACCGGCACCAGCCCGGACCGGGTGTCGCCGCCGGTACGGCGCAGCTCGGCCAGCCGGGCCGCGACGGCGCGGGTGGATTCGAGCTCCACCCGCAGCTGAGCAAGCTCGGCGTGCAACTCGGCGATGAGCCTGCGGGCCTGCTCGAGCTCCCGGTGCTGGTCCAGGATCAGCTTGACGCCGGAGAGGTTCACGCCCTCCTCCTGCGACAGCCGCTGGATCTCGCGTAGCGCCAGGATGTCCCGCATCGAATATCGCCGTCCCCGGCCCTGGCTGCGGCCCGGAGATACCAGGCCGAGCCGGTCGTAGGCGCGGAGCGTCTGCGGGTGCATGCCGGAGAGCTGGGCGGCCACGGAGATGACGTAGACGGGCAGGTCATCAGAGAGTTCATACGGACTGCTCATGTCATCTCCTCCTCTCAGGCCTCTTTCGCCCGCTCGAGGAGTTCCTCGCGCGGGTCCTGGCCAGCCGTGGCCTCCCGCAGATCCTCGATGGCACTGCGGGCCTTGCCGTTCAGGTTCTGCGGCACCATCACCTCGACGGTGACGAGCAGGCCGCCGGTGGTCCCGTCCTTGCGGCGCACTCCCTTGCCCGGGACGCGGAACGTGCGCCCGTTCGGAGTGCCCGGCGGGATCCGGACGGTGACCGGAGCGCCCCGGTGCGAGGGCACCTTGACCTCCGCGCCGAGGGTCAGCTCGGCGAACGTCGCCGGCACGGTCACGGTCAGGTTGGTCCCCGACCGCCCGAACACCGGGTGCGCCTTCACGTGCACCCGGACGTAAAGGTCGCCGTTCGGTCCGCCGCGCTCGCCGGGAGCGCCCTTGCCCGGGATCTTGATCCGCTGGCCGTCCGCGACCCCGGCCGGGATGCGCGTCTGGATGGTGCGCGAGCTCATCGCGTGACCACTGCCCGAGCATGTCGGGCAGGGGTCGTCGACCACCATCCCGCGCCCACGGCACTCGTGGCACGGCTCGGTGATCCCGAACGAGCCCTGGTTTCTGCTTTCCTGACCGGTTCCGTGGCAGGAGGGGCACATGCGGGGGACCGTTCCTGCCTTGGCGCCGGTTCCGTGGCAGGTTGGGCACGGACCCTCGCCGGTCAGCCGCAGCGCCACCGTGGTCCCGTCGATCGCGTCGCCGAAGCTCAGCGTCGTCTCGGTTTCCACGTCGGCGCCGCGCCGCGGCCGGTTCTGCGCCGTGGTGCGGCCGCCGCCGCCGCCGAACACACCGCCAAATAGGTCGCCGAGCCGGCCACCCGCGTCCCCGGCGCCGCTGAAGATGTCGCCGAGGTCGAAGCCGCCGAATCCGCCCTGCCCGGGCCGCTGCCCGGTCGGCACCCGGAAACTACCGCCGCCGAACAGCGAGCGCGCCTCGTCGTACTCCTTGCGCCGCTTCTCGTCGGACAGCACCGAGTACGCCTCGGAGATCTCCTTGAACCGCTCCTCGGCCGAGGCGTCGCCCTTGTTCGCGTCCGGGTGATACTTACGGGCCAGCTTGCGGTACGCCGTCTTGATCTCGGCGGGCTTAGCGGTCTTGGCGACCCCCAGGGCCTTGTAGTAATCCTTCTCGAGGAAGTCCTTTGTGCTCATCTTTTCCTACCCGCTCGCTCTATTTTCCCGGCCCAGGATGGCGTGTCCCTTCGGCTCGCTCATGGGTGCCTCGCGGGGCGGGCTAGTTGTCTTCCTCGGCGGGCCACTCGGCTTCGTTGCTGCTGCCGTCTGGGCCGGTCGCGGGTTCCGCGACGGCGACCCGGGCGGGCCGCAGGATCCTCTCCCCGACCTTGTAGCCGGGCTGCAGGATCTCGACGCACGTGTCTTCGGCGACGTCGGATGAATAGGAATGGGTCAGTGCCTCATGGATCTTCGGGTCGAACGGGTCGCCCTTATCTCCGTAGGTCACCAGGCCGAGCCGGCCGAGTGCCGCCTGCAGCGAGTCGGCGACCGACTTGAAACCTCCGGACAGCTCCCCGTGTTCCCGCGCCTGGTCGATGGCGTCGAGCACGGGCAGCAGCCCGGCTAGCGTCGCGGCCACGGCCTGCTCGCGCACGGCGGCCCGGTCCCGGTCGACGCGCTTGCGGTAGTTGGCGTACTCGGCCTGCAGTCGCTGCAGGTCCGCGGTTCGCTCCGCGAGCTGCGCCGCAAAGTCCGCGGCCTGCTTGCCGCCCTTGACTGCTTGCGCTGTAACCATCTCTGGGGCCTCTTCGGGGGACTCCGGCGTTTCCTCTGAGTCCTGCTCGTCACGGGATCCGGTGGGTTCGGACGACTCGACAGGCTCGGCGGGTTCGGGAGCCCCGGCCGGCCGGCCGGCACCTGAAGTGCCGGCCGGCTTCGATGCCGCGTGCTTCCCCCGGACCTGACCGGTGACCGGATCGATGCGCCGGTGGTCATGGATGACCGGACCGGAGCCCGTCTCCTCGGATGCTGGCATCAGGCCGCTCCGCCCTCGCCGTCGCCTTCGTCGACGATCTCGGCCTCGACGACCTCGTCGTCTGCGGGCGTCTCAGTGCTGCCGTCGGCCGAATCAGGCTGCGCGTTGGCCTGTTGCGCCTGCGCCTGCTGGTAGATGGCGGTACCCATCTTCTGGCTGACCAGCGCGGCCCGCTCGCTGGCCGACTTGATGGCGTCGGTGTCGTTGCTCTCCAGCGCCTTCTTCACCTCAGCGAGCGCCTCGCGCACCTCGGACTTGATGTCCTCGGGCACCTTGTCCTCGTTTTCGCCGAGGAACTTCTCGGTGCTGTAGACCAGCGTGTCGGCCTGGTTGCGGACCTCGGCCTCCTCGCGGCGCTTGCGGTCCTCCTCGGCGTACTCCTCCGCGTCCCGGACCATCTTCTCGATGTCGTCCTTGGGCAGCGCGGACCCGCCGGTGATCTGCACCGACTGCTGCTTGCCCGTGCCC